>DBUL01000051.1 GCA_002307905.1 Rhizobiaceae bacterium UBA1291 | reverse complement strand
GTCAACGTCGAAGAACTGCCGCCGAAGCCCTTTATCAATCTCTTGAACAAGATTGGTTTGCCCACGCGGATCCAGGACGAGAACGGCGACCGGGCTGTGGAGTTCTAAGGAACGGCCACGGCCTGCGAAGATCGCCGACCGTCACCAGCCATCGCGAGGCGCGTCCCAATATGGGGCGCGCCTTTTTCACGTGACATCAATTGTCCGGCGCGGCAAGCCGGAAGCTCATGATGGCATCGCGGACACGGGCCTCGCCCTTCTTGTCGCCGAGGAAGTGATAGCCGACGATGGTATAGCCGCGCTTCTTGTAGACCAGATAGGCAGCCAGGCTCTGCACCGTCGCGCCGCTCACCTCGCCCTGATACTCGCGCATGACCACCGGTACCTTCGGCAGTCCAACGCCCGGATGCTCGCCGGCCGGCTTGGCGAGCCGCTCGCTCATGAAGAAAATCTTGTCCGCCAGGTTCTCCTCCCAGGCATCGGCGAAATCCTTCGCCTTGGTGGCCTGGTCGAGGTCCAGTGCCCAGACGATCACGCCTTCCACCCGGTCCGGGTGGCGCATGTCGAGGGAATAGGGCTCTGCCTCGTCGATCTCGCTCGACCAGATACGCGGCACGGCGATCCAGAAGGCGCGATCGGTATTGCGCCGCCAGACGATCGTGTCCTCGTCGCCCGCGGGAGCGGGCTTGCCAGTGGACTCGTCCTCCCCCTCCTCGTTCTCGGGTAGGGGGGCCTGCGTCTGTGGCTGACCCTGCTCGACCAGCGGCTCGGCCGCTGAAAGTTCGCCGAGTGCGAACGTCGCCGAACAGTTCTCGAAGACCTTCATATATTCGTCGAATATCCCGTCCGGCGCCGAATATGAGATCAGCAGGAAGAGGCGCGGTGCTGTCACCACCATCTGGATGTGGTTGAAGGGACGCTCTTTGCCCGCATTGTCGGTAGTCTTGNNAGCTAGCAATGACGAAGGGTGCCTGCTGCCCAGCGACGGGAGCCGCACCCTCCGTGCGGATACGTCCCTCGGGGACGGCAAGCAACTGCGCCTTGGCCCTCTCAATTTGCGCCTGTGCCGTCTTCTCCGCCGTCTTTGCTCTATCAATCAGCTGGATGATGATGACCGCCTCGCGGGCGTCGCCTTGCAGTCCGGAAAACACCCGGTCGCCCCTGGTCGATTGCTGGAAGTCCCAGTCCGAGGGAAACTGGCAGGAGAATCCGGAATTGTCCTTGTAGGTGCGGAAGGTCACGTCCTGCGCACCGGCCGGAAGCGCTACCGCGATCACCAGACACGCCGCCAACAGCACACCGGCATGGATTCCCTTGAGCAGACTTCGCATTTCCCACCGCCTCCTATGACATTCTCGACCATATTCGGACGATGCACTGTGTCAAACGATTCCCGATCAGACCTTCGTCGCGCGGCTTTGGCAGACGGCTATGCGCAAGTCCTCAACCGCCACAGGAGTAAGAACCAGGACGCGTCCCTATTCACGATCGCCAGGAGGTCCGCGGAACGCGCGCCATCGTCGCGCCGCCGCTTTCTGCTCTCCAAAACAAAACCCCCACCGGTTTTCACCGACAGGGGCTGCTTCAATTCTACCTCTGCGCCGAAGCTCAGATTTCGGATTGCTTCTCGACGATCTTGCCGACCAGGCCGTAGTCCTTGGCATCCTCGGCCGACAGCCAGTAGTCGCGGTCGATGTCCTTGGCGATCTTAGCTTCGGTCTGGCCGGTGGCCTTGGCGAAGAGCTTGATCAGGCGCTCGTTCATCTTGATGATCTCGCGGGCCTGGATCTCGATGTCGGAGGCCATGCCGCGGGTGCCGCCCGAGGGTTGGTGCAGCAGGAAGCGGGTGTTCGGCAGGCAGAGGCGACGTTCCTTCGGCACCGATACGTAGATCAACGCTCCGGCGGAGGCGACCCAGCCCGTGCCGATGATGATGACCTTCGGCTTGATGAACTTGATCATGTCATGAATCGAATCGCCCGATTCGACGTGACCGCCCGGCGAATTCACATAGACGCGGATGTCGTCATCGGAGGCAGCGGCGAGCGCCACAAGCTGGGTACAGACCTTCTGCGCCAGTTCCTGGGTGATCCCGCCATAGATGAAGATCGAACGCGACTTGAAGAGATTCGCTTCCGTTTCCTTGCCGAGCGGCAGTTCCTTGCTCTTGTCGTCTTCGTCTTCATTCATCGGCTAGTCTCCACTTGGATTCGGTCACCCGCACATAGTGCGACTCATGTCGTAAAACAATGCGGGAAAAAGGGGAAGCACGGAACCGGTGAACAGGGCGTTAGCGAGGGACCTGCACCTACCGAGAAATCCG
The DNA here is from genome assembly GCA_002307905.1 of Rhizobiaceae bacterium UBA1291. Taxonomy (GTDB): domain Bacteria; phylum Pseudomonadota; class Alphaproteobacteria; order Rhizobiales; family Rhizobiaceae; genus Allorhizobium. Next base: position 2,158 of record DBUL01000051.1, on the reverse strand, counting down.
CGTCGACAGAATGATCGAAGAAAGTGTCCGCTCGACGCCGTCGATCTCGCCGATCCGGTCGATCAGCCCGTCAAGTTCGGCGATCGAACTGGCTGCGAGGATGGCGATCAGGTCAAACGAACCGTTGACCGAATGCAGCGTCGTCACCTGGCGGATGGCGTCCAGCTCGGCGGAAACCATCGGCAGCGACTTGGGCGCGATCGTGATCAGCACATGGGCGCGGATCAACCCACTCTGATAGGCCTCCGACAGCCTGACCCCATAGCCGGCGATCACCCCTTCCCGCTCCAGACGCTCGAGCCGCGCCTGCACCGTGGTGCGTGACAAGCCCAGCCGACGGGCGAGCATGGCCACCGGGATACGGGCGTTCTCGCCGAGCAGCGCCAGAAGCTCGCGATCCTTGTCGGTAATCTGCATTTTGTCCAGTCCACTCGTCCATATGCCGAAAGAGATACAACGAAACGAACATATCGTCGCTATGAATTGCAAGCCTTTGGCCACATTCTTTTACCAACGGACGGATTTCAAGAGGGGATATTTCAATGAAGGACGTAGTCATCATCGGCGGCGGCAAGATCGGCAGCGCCATTGCACTCATGCTGGCCGACAGCGGCGCCTACAAGATCACGGTCGCCGACCGCAGCGAGGCACAGCTTTCCGCCATCGACCGCCATCCGGCGATTGCCACGACCGCCGTCGACATCACCGATGCCAAGGCGCTCGACGCCGTGCTCGCCGGNNGACCGGCGCGATCGCCGAAAGTGCGGCCCGCACCGGCACCCACTATCTCGACCTCACCGAAGACGTCGCCACCACCCGCAAGGTCGAGCAGCTGGCGAAGAACGCCAGAACCGCCTTCATCCCCCAGTGCGGTCTCGCCCCCGGCTTCATCTCGATCGTCGCCCATGACCTGACCAAGCATTTCGACACGCTCGACAGCGTGCGCATGCGCGTCGGGGCGCTTCCGCAATATCCGTCGAATGCGCTCAACTACAACCTGACCTGGAGCACGGACGGCCTGATCAACGAATATATCGAGCCCTGCGAGGCAATCGTCGAGGGTAAGCTGATCAGTGTTCCGGCCATGGAAGAGCGCGAGGAATTCTCGCTCGACGGCGTCACCTATGAGGCCTTCAACACCTCGGGCGGCCTCGGCACGCTGGCGAAAACCCTGGAAGGCAAGGTGCGCACGATGAACTACCGCACCATCCGCTATCCGGGCCATCAGGCGATCGTCAAGGCGCTCTTGAACGACTTCAACCTGAAGAACCGCCGCGATGTGCTGAAAGACCTGTTCGAAAACGCCCTGCCCGCCACCATGCAGGACGTGGTCGTCATCTTCGTCACCGTCTGCGGCGTCAAGGATGGTCGTTTCCTGCAGGAAACCTATGCCAACAAGGTCTATGCTGGCGTCGTCGGTGGACGCCTGATGAGCGCCATCCAGATCACCACGGCTGCCGGCATTTGCACCGTGCTGGACCTGCTGGCCGACGGCAAGCTGCCCCAGAAGGGCTTTGTCCGCCAGGAAGAAGTCAGCCTCCCCGACTTCCTCGCCAACCGCTTTGGTCGCGTTTACGACCCCGAAGTCGCGAAGCTCGCAAAGGCCGGGTGATTCATCCTCCTGGGGGGAGGAGGGGTGGACCGTCAAGGTCCTGGACGGGGCGACCGACAACAAAAAGACGGGTCGCTCCGTCCGCCCGCCCCCTCATCCGGCGCTACCGGGCCACCTTCTCCACGCTGGGGAGAAGAGGCCGCCACCGTGAACGCCCCCCTCAGCCAAATTTCGNNCTTCAACAGGATGTCGGCAATCTTGCCATAGGGCGGATAAAGCAGCGCCACCGCCGATAGCCGCGACTGGCGCAACACCGGCTTTTCTTTGCTCATCGCCACGAAACCCGCTTCGCCATGATAGGCGCCATAACCCGAAGCGCCGACGCCGCCGAACGGCAGGTTGTCCTGCGCCAGGTGCAGGATCGTGTCGTTGATCGTCACGCCGCCGGAAATCGTCCCGTTCAGCACCCGCGCCTCGGTATTCTTGTCGCTGCCGAACCAGTAGAGCGCCAGCGGCCGGTCGCGGTTGTTGATAAAGGCCAGCGCCTCGTCGAGCGTGTCATAGGGGATGACTGGCAGGATCGGCCCGAAGATCTCCTCCTGCATC
>DBUL01000006.1 GCA_002307905.1 Rhizobiaceae bacterium UBA1291 | reverse complement strand
GGCTGCGGCAAGTCCACGCTGGCGCGTCTCGTCTCCCGCCTGATCGAGCCGAGTGCCGGTGAAATCCTGTTCGACGGCCAGGACATCCGTCCGCTGAAGGGCCGCACGCTTGCCCGGTTGCGCCGCCGCTTCCAGATGGTGTTCCAGGATCCCTATTCCTCGATCGATCCGCGCCAGTCGATCCGCGACGCTTTGCTCGAGCCCTTCGATGTCCAGGGAATCGCCATGAGCCGGGCCGAACGCGACGCGAAGGTGTCAGAACTGCTCGCCATGGTCTCGCTGCCGGCCCATATGGCCGACAGCTACCAGCACCAGCTCTCCGGCGGGCAGAAGCAGCGCGTCGNNCGCACGATCTGGCGCTGGTGCAGTATTTCTGCGACCGCATCCTTGTCATGTATCTCGGGCGCATCGTCGAAGTCCTGCCCCGGGGAGCGATGCCCACCCATCCCTACACGATCGCGCTCCTCGACAGCGCCTTCGTGCCCGATCCGCACAATCGCCGCGACATTCCCCGCATCCGCGGCGAGATCCCGAGCGGTTATGACGAACCCAGGGGCTGCGCCTTCGCCAGCCGCTGTCCCCTCGTCGAGGATCGCTGCCACAGCCAATTGCCTCATCTGAAATCCCTGTCCGGAACCCATGCCGTGGCCTGCCACGTCAAGGGCACGGCGCCCATCATACTGGAGACCGAGAATGCCGTTTAAAGTTTTGACTGCCGAATTCATGCACGAATCCAATACATTCAGCATTCGCAAGACCGGCATTCCGGAGTTCCAGCGCGAGACCCTGATGTTCGCCGACGAAGCGATCGCCAAGCGCAGTCAGTCGAACACCGGCCTTGCCGGCGCCCTGGTGTGCCAGAAGGAATTCGGCTGGGACATGCGCCACTCGGTCAGCGCCTGGACCGAGCCGTCCGGTCCGGTGACGGTCGAGGCCTANNGCGAACTGCTGGAGCGCCTGCGCGCCGTCATAGGCCCCGACCTGCCGATCGCGGTCACTCTCGACCTGCATGCCAACGTGACGAAACGCATGTGCGCGCTGGCGCAGATCCTCGTTTCCTACAAGACCTATCCGCATATCGACCTGCGCGAGACGGCCTATCATGCCGGCACGCTGCTTGACCGCGCCATGAAGGGCGAGATCGCGCCGAAGACGCTGCGCATCCAGCTGCCCATGCTGGAAGAAGCAAACGGCGGCCGCACCGATGTCGGCGCCATGGTCGAGCGCATCGCCAAGGCCCGTGCCTATGAAAAGTCGGAACCGGGCGCGCTGGCCGTGAGCATCAACGGCGCCTTCCCGGAAGCCGACATTCCGGAAGTCGGCCCGACCGTGCTCGTCACCTATGACGGCGATCCGACCCGCCACCAGGCCTTCGCCGAAACACTGGCCGCCGACATCTGGGAAAAGCGCAATGAGGTGATGAACACCTTCCACCCGGTGGAAACGGTTGCCGAGATGGCGCGCACCTATCCGAAGTCGAACGGCCCGCTGATCATCGCCGACTATGCCGATAACCCAGGCGGCGGCTCCTACGGCGATTCTACCAACCTGTTGAAGGCCATGCTCGAAGCCGGTGTCGATGACGCAGCCTTCGGCCCCATGGTCGATCCTGAGGCGGCAGCAGAACTCGCCGCCAAGGGGGAGGGCGCGACCGTGACCATCGCCATCGGCGGCAAGACCGACCCGCGCTTCGGCGGCGAACCGCTGACGGTGACCGGCACCATTCGCCTCGTCAGCGACGGTCATTTTGTCGGGGATGGCCCGATGGTCGGCGGTCTGGAACAGAGCTTCGGCACCAGCGCCGTGTTGGTCGTCGACGGCATCGAGGTGCTGGTGACCAGCGTTCCGTTGCAGATGCTCGACCTGCAGCAGTTCCGCGCCTTTGGCATCGATCCGGCGAAGAAGCGCGTGGTCGGCCTCAAATCGATGCAGCATTTCCGCGCTGCCTTCGAGCCGATCGCCAGCAAGGTCGTGGTCTGCGACAGCGGTGCGCTGTGCACGCTCGACTATGCCCGACTGCCCTACAAGAAGATCCCGCGGCCGATCTTTCCGCTCGACAGGGACGTGGCGCGCTGAACAACAGCGCCGGAGGGAAACGACATGGAGATTTTCGACGTTGCCGTCGTGGGCGGCGGCATCGCCGGTGCATCTGCCGGTATCGCCAAGATCCTGTTCCTCGTCTTTATCGTCCTGTTCCTGATCTCTCTCGTCTCGCAGTTTTTCCGCCGAGCTTGAATGGGCCAAACAGAAACATGTCACGATAATAAAAGAAAGAGTCGGCAATGCCGGCTCTTTCCGTTTTATTCGTCAGCTGCATTCGAGAGCGGATCGCATAAAAAATCCGCCAGGACGGCGGATGTTTTTTAGGCATGAAGAAGATGGCCTGGGATTACCTTAGAAAAGCACAGTGGCGAGCATGACCAGCAGCGTCGCGACGATGAGCGAGATCACGATCACCGTCGAGGCACGCNNAGCGAGGCGGCACCATGGAGCCCAGGTCGGTATCGAGCTTGGCCTCATGGGCCATGTCCCGCGTTTGCCGGTCAATCTGGCGATCTCTGTCGGTAAGGCTCTCAGGCATTACTTTGCTCCCTCGTGGCGACTAAACCGCATGCGACCTTGGCTGTGGGGGTCGGCGAAAGCCTTGGCCGTTACCGCTCCACTTTGCGGCAAATCAAGCGCGGAGAGCTTGACCGGGTCGATCGTCTGGTGGATCTGGCGCCCCGCCAGCAGGTCCGCATCGACCGGAACGCAGTCGCCGTAGATCAAATCGGCCAAACGGCGCGCCTTGTCCATTTCGCGCGGCAGTGCGGCGCGGCATTCGGCACTGCTGTCATAGGAAATGACGACGACGGGCTCTTCGAGACAGTTCGTCTGTTCAGGATGGCACGCCACCAGGACCATAAGGGCAGCAAGCGTATTCATCGACGTTCTCCTTGTTACAAAGGTTAACGTCGACAAGCGATATTGGTTCCGCGGCGGACCTGTCCCCTGGCATGGACGGCTTCTATGGGCCTCAGGCCGCCGGCGCGTGGATCAGGTCGTGGATATACTGCAGCTTGTCCACCACTGGCGCTGACAGCACGAAAGGATAGAGATCGCGCTGGCCCATGCTGCGGTTGATGCTGTTGATGGCAATGGTGAGCGGCACCCAGGCATCGAGCAGGACGCGGGCGTCAAGTGCCCGATAGCTGTCGAAGGTCCCCGTCAATGCCAGTTGCTTCGACTTGGTCTGCGGATAGGTTCTCAGCCCGAAGGCATCGGCCGTGTCGAGCGCATCGACGATATGGAAATAATGTGCCCAGGTCTCGGCAAAGTCCTCCCAGGGATGGCTCGCCGCATAGGCGCTGACATAGGACTGTTCCCAGCCCGGCACCGGACCCTGGGCATAGTGCTGCTGGAGTGCTGCGCCATAGTCTTGACGCTCGTCGCCGAACACGGAACGGAACGCCTCCTGATCTCGCCGGTCGCGCACCAGCCGGTCCCAGTAATAATGACCGACCTCATGGCGGAAATGGCCGATCAGCGTGCGGAACGGCTCGCCGAGCGAAACGCGGCGTGCCTCGCGCTCCGCGTCCGACGCTTCGGCGACATTGAGGGTGATCAATCCATTGGCGTGACCGGTCAATACCGGTGAGCCCGCCATGCCGTCGTCGGCAAGAAACTCGAAGCCCAGGCCCTTCTCGGGGTCTTGAGTACGGGTCACGAGCGACAGACCGAAGCGCATGAGCGAGTAGAACAGGTAACGCTTGGCCACCTCGATGCGTCGCCAGTTCTCGACATTCCGCCGGATCGATAGATCGGGGATCGTCTGGTTGTGTCGGCACGCTACACAGTAGCCCGAGGCATGATCGTCCTCGACCAGCCAGTTGCAGGCTCCGTTCCCGGCATTGGCACAGGGCTTGAGCGCCGCCTGGCGTTCGGCCGGGTCGCGAAAGACATCGTTGTCCTGTTCGAGGGCGACCATGCCAAACCGGCTCGGGCGATAGGCGAGACGCATGCCGCAGCCGACGCAGGCGTCATTGTCGAAGTGGACGACATTTGTGCAATTGGAGCAGTGGAATATACGCATTCGAGGTTCTCGTAACGGTCGGGCGGCTGGCTGAGAGTCTGGCACACGCCGATTCCCGCAAATGGAAGCACCGTTCATTCCGCCGGGCCGAGCCTCACGATAATTCACGGTGTCGCGATATGTTCCGTACGGTTCGGCTATTCGGGGATTTCCTGCGGGAATGTCAGCTCGTAGAGGACCTGCTCCTTTTCCAGACTGTGGCTGGCCTGCCCGTTGACCGAGGACGGAACGACCCTTTCCAGAACGGTACTGCCGAACCGCGCCGTCCTTGCGGCTTTCAGCGCCTCGGTGTCGAGGCTACCGACAGGCTCGACCCACCGCATGCGAATCTGCGGCCCCGCGTCGGTGTCGATCCGCTCGCAACTGACTTCGATCGGGCGACGGCGCGCGAGGAAGTCGCCATGACTGACCGCATTGACGATCAATTCATGAAGCGCCAGCCCGATATGCAGCGATGCATTGGGGTTCAGCAGCACATCCTCACCCGAAACTTTCACCAGGTCGCCATTGTCCTGCACATAACGATCAACCTGCTGCTTGAGCAGGTCGCGGAAATAGGCGCCGCGCCAGCTGGAATCGGTGATCAGATCCTGGGACTGCGACAGGGCGTGCAGCCGACCTCGGAACTTTCCCAGAAAGGTCTCGAGCGTCCCCGAATAGCGGGCCGTCTGCGACGCAATGCTCTGGATGATGGCGAGCAGGTTCTTCGAACGATGGCTGACTTCGCGCAGCAAAGCTCTCAGCAACCGCTCCCGCCGCCGGTCCTCGGTCCGATCGATGACGATGGTCATCAGGCTGATCTCATGATTGCGCATTTCGATCATGCGACAGCGGAACTCGAAACAGGTATCGTCAGAGGCTTCGATCTCGATTGCGGCGTGATCGCCGGGCTTCTCCAGCCCGGCCTTCATTTCCTTGAGGCGGGCACCGATATCCGCGCCGAAGATCGTCTCATCGCTCGGCGTAACCCCGGGATTGAGCGCCCAGCGTGCAGGCAAGGTGGTGATGCATATATATCTGCCCTCCCTGTCCTGCAGGCTGAGGCTGGCACTCATGTCGATCAGGGCGGTTATGAAGAACTCACGCAACTTGTCGTCGCCGCGTTCAGGTTCAAACCATGTCAACCGATGTACCAACTTCTCACTCCGCCGCTGCTCGGCAATCCACTTGGGACCTCACCAGGCCTCTTGCGCCGTCCACGCGGCGGGACACCCGCCTGACGGCCCATTGTGACGCCAGGCTCAGGCGCTCTCCGCTACCCGTTCGTTGAAGAACAACGCCTGACTGATCAGAGCCTTCACCATGTCCGGATTGAAGGGCTTGGTGACGAGAAAGGCCGGTTCCGGTCGCTCGCCGGTCAGCAGCCGCTCGGGGAAGGCGGTGATGAAGATCACCGGCACGGTATCGACCTTCAGGATGTCGTTCACCGCGTCGATGCCCGAGCTTCCATCGGCCAGCTGGATGTCGGCAAGCACCATCTTGGGATTGGTGCGCTTGTAGAGTTCGATGGCTTCCGCATGGGTACGCGCGATCCCGGTGACGCGATGGCCGAGATCCTCGACCATCTGCTCGATGTCGAGCGCGATCAGGGGCTCGTCTTCGATGATCATGATATCGGTCGCCACCTGACGCGAAATCTCGGTCGATGCCTCGTTGAACAGCGCGTTGAATTCCGCTTCGCCAATGCTGAGCACTTCAGCAGCCTCGCTCGGCGAGAAGCCTTCCACCGTAATCAGCAGGAAGGCATGACGCGCGCGTGTCGGCATGTTGCCGAGATTGGCGGCAGCGCGCTTTTCCCAGGCGAAGGGCGAGGAGATTTCAGGGATTTCCACCTGGGTGGAATCGAACAGCGTGACAAATAGCTTGTAGAGAGAAACGCGATCATTTGCGCCCTTGGGGAAAATCGAGAGATCCGCAATCAGCGCTTCCAGCACAGCCGCGACATAGGCGTCTCCAGAAGTCTGGGAGCCGGTAACGGCTCGTGCGTATCGCCGAAGGTAAGGCAGGTGAGCGGCAACGCGGGCAGTAAGAGACATGCGGTTTCTCCAATTGAATATAGTATGGGTGCGGACTCGGCGGAAAACGCCCCTTCCGAAAAAAAGTTCCGCCACAGAGGAACTTTTTTCCATTGACCTACTTAATAGGTTTATCTCACTCTCGACTAGGGGATGAATGGGGCTTCATGGAAATGCCGGATAAGCGATCGCATAAGGACGAACGGGCGGAATCCGCCAAGTCGAACAAGCAGGAAGCCAATGCGATGATCGCGCGGAAGCTCCGCGGCTACTATGACAGCATCATCGAAGAGGGCACACCTCCCGCATTTCTCGATCTTCTCGAACGTTTGGACCAGGCCGAGCGCGGCGAGAAGGACTGAACCGGGTCCGCACCATGGTCCCGACCTTCCCGCCTGCGCCCCGGCCCGCCGCCGCTCTGCAGGGCGACCACGCCCCAAAGACGATGCGCTAGCCGCGGGGCCGTCGGCCGAACCCCCGGCTTCGCGCCAGCACATAGACCAGACTGCTCACCATTATCGTCGTGACGATCGGGCTTTCCCGCATCATGCCGGGCAGCTCAGTAACCAGTCGAGCCGTGACCGGATCCGGCCCCTGCGCCGCGAGCGCCGCCTGCCGCTCCATCATCCGACGCTCGGTCTGGCGATTGAGCACGGCAACGATCGCCAGAACGACCAGCGCCGCGGCCATGGACGCAGCCGCAACCACCAGAGAAGCTGCCACAGACCCGGCTTCCGCCGCGACATAGAAGGCCAACGCCATTACCAGTGCGATATAGCCGGTCAGGAAGAAGACCGTGGCGATGACCCCGCCAATCGTCTTGCGCTTGATCTCGACGGCGGTGGTGGAGACATTCCCCAATCCCAGGAGAAGGAGTTGTTCTATCAGTCTGCGCATTTATCAGCGCCGGGTCAGCAGGGCAGCCAGGAAGCCGACACCGGCCGCGATGGCGATCGCCTGAAGCGGCTTGTTGCGAATATGCGCCTCAAGATCCTGTTCGGCCGAGCGCACGGTGTTACGCGCGCTTTCCACATATTGTGCGGAAGCATCCGCTGCTTCTGCACCGAGCTGGCTCGCCCGGTTGCTCGCTTCCTTGAGCTTGCCGGTGCCGAAAGAGGCGACCGTCTGCGTCAGCGCGGCAATGTCGCGACGCAGGTTTTCGAGGTCCGCCTGGACGTCGCTGGCGCTTGCGCTGGTGGCGATCTCCGCCTCGTCAATAAGGCTCTCGACCTTGTTCTTCGCCTTGTCCGCCATGGATGCATTGGCCATCAGAAATCTCCTTGTGATCTGCTTCGTGCTGAAAACGTCTCAACCGCTGATCGGTTCCGGATTTTTGTAGGCCTTCCCCCGAAAGCGCGCAAGGTTCGCCACGACCGGACTATCATTCTCCCATCCATCCCTATGCCGGTGCGTCTCAATACTTCGACCAACCGCTCGACTTCCACCAACCGCTCGTTTTCGGCGGTTTCACCGGAACCTAATCCTGCCGGCTGCGTTGTTAAGCCGAGGATCAACGACCTCTACCGTAACCAACCGAGAAGGAGATCGACATGAATTGGAATCAGATCGAAGGCAATTGGGAGCAGTTCAAGGGCAAGGCCCAGGTTCAGTGGGGCAAGATCACCGGCGACGACATGGACGTGATCGCTGGCAACCGCAAGCAGCTCGCCGGCAAGATCCAGGAAGCCTATGGCAAGACCGAGGAAGAGGCCGAGCGCGAAATCGACAGCTGGCTCAGCCGCCACTAAGGCTTTCAAAGCCGACCGATCAGCCCGGAACTGCGGTTCCGGGCTTTTTCTTGCCCGCTCCACAGCCGCCGGGTTCGGGCCCGCCTGCATTATCCCGGCCATTGCTCTGCGCACCGCGGCCTTTCCATGGTCCGACTTCCCCCTTGCCATTGCCATGACCTCTCATTCTAATGCCGTCGCCAAGGAAAAGAGGAGTGGCCTGCCCAGATGAAGAAGATCGTCTTTCTCGATCGTGACACGCTGTCGCCCGAAACCGTGGTGCGCGCCCCCGCCTTTCCGCATGACCTGATCGTCCATGCCCGCACGGCGCCGGAGGAAGTCGCCGCGCGCATTGCCGATGCCGACATCGTGATCTCCAACAAGGCCCCGCTTCGCCGCGAAAGCCTCGCCGGCGCCACTCGCCTTTCCTTGATCGCAGTCGCCGCCACCGGCACCGACATTGTCGATCTCGCCTTCGCCCGCGAGCGCGGGATCACGGTCTCGAATATCCGCGACTATGCCCGCCACACCGTGCCGGAGCACACCTTTGCCCTGATGCTGGCGCTGCGCCGTTCGATCCTGCCCTATCGCCAGTCGGTGCTGGACGGTCGCTGGCAGGAAGCCGCGCAATTCTGTTTCTTCGACCACCCGATCGCAGACCTCGGCGGTTCCACCCTCGGCATCATCGGCTACGGCACGCTCGGCCGGGCCGTCGGCCGCATCGCCGAAGCCTTCGGGATGAGACTCCTGATCGCCGGCCGAAAGGGCGAAGATAACTTGAAGCCCGGCCAGACCCCTTTTGACAACGTCATGCGCCGCGCCGATGTCATCACCCTTCACTGCCCGCTCAACGCGGAGACCCGCGGCATCATAGGCGCGCGCGAATTTGCCCTGATGCAAAGAAGACCGATCCTCATCAACACCAGCCGCGGCGGATTGGTCGATGAACTGGCACTCGAACAGGNNGGCCCGCCAGCCGCCGACAGCCCGATGATGCGCATCTCCGCCCGTCCGAATGTCATCCTTACCCCGCACGTCGCCTGGGCAAGCCGCGAAGCCGTCCAGGCGCTCGCTGACCAGCTGATCGAAAACATCGAGCTTTTCGTCGCCGGCACCCCGAGGAATGTGGTGGGATGAGGCCCGGACGGTTGCCCCCTACCCACAACCTCGACTTTCGACAGGGGTGAACGCGGGACGAAACCTGTGCTAAGCCCGTGCTCACTGAAGGGCGGCACCGAGGAGCATCCGCCCGTCTCGTGGAGGACAATCATGGATTTCACCCTGAGTGACCAGCAGCAGGCCTTTGTCGACATGGCGGCCGACTTTGCCGCCGAAGAACTCGCCCCCTTCACGCTTGAGTGGGACCAGACCAAGCATTTTCCGGTCGACACGCTCAAGAAGGCCGGCAGCCTCGGCCTTGGCGCGATCTGCGTTGCCGATGACGTCGGCGGCTCCGGCCTCGGCCGGCTCGACACCGCGCTCATCATCGAAGCGCTGGCCACCGGTTGTCCGACGGTCGCCGCCTTTGTCTCGATCCACAACATGTGCGCGACGATGATCGACCGCTACGGCACGCCCGAGCAGCGCGAGGAGCACCTGCCGGCGCTTTCCACCATGGATGCGCTNNCTGACCGGCCAGAAGCAGTTTATCTCCGGCGCAGGGGCCAGCGCCCTCTACGTCATTATGGCCCGCACCGGCGAGGACGGACCGAAGGGCATCTCGGCCTTTCTCGTGCCGGGCGATGCCAAGGGGCTGACCTTCGGCGCCAACGAGAAAAAGATGGGCTGGAACGCCCAGCCGACCCGTGCCGTGATGATGGACGGTGTGCGCGTGCCCGCCGAGANNGGCTGAACATCGCCGCAGCCTCGCTCGGCGGTGCCCAGGCCGCCTTCGACAAGGCCGTTGCCTACATGAAGGACCGCAAGGCCTTCGGCAAACCGATCGCCGAATTCCAGGCGCTCCAGTTCGAACTGGCCGACATGGCGACCGATCTTGAAGCCGCGCGCACCTTCCTCTGGCGCGCCGCAACCGCGCTGGACGACAAGGCGCCGAACGCCACCACGCTCTGCGCCATGGCCAAGCGCCTCGTCACCGACCGCTGTTTCGATGTCGCCAACCGCGCCTTGCAGCTGCATGGCGGCTATGGCTATCTCGCCGAATACGGCATCGAGAAGATCGTCAGGGACCTGCGCGTCCACCAGATCCTTGAAGGCACCAACGAGATCATGCGAGTGATTGTCGCCCGCTCGGTGATCGGCAAGTAAAGGGAGCAGCGGATGCGTTATCTGACAACCGACCTCGTCGGCGAGGAAGTGCTGACCGGCCGCACCGGCGCGCTCGGACTGATCGCGCTCAACCGTCCGCGCGTCATCAACAGCCTCTCGCTCAACATGGTCCGCCAGATCGAGACCGCGCTCGACGGCTTCGAGGCCGATCGGTCGATCGCGGTCGTCCTCGTCACCGGCGAAGGCGAGCGCGGCTTTTGCGCCGGAGGCGACATCCGCGTGCTCTACGAAAGCGGCCGAAGCGGCGACCCGGAGGCCGCAGACTTCCTGCGCGAGGAATACCGGTTGAACGGCCGCATCGGCCGCTATCCAAAGCCCTATGTCGTCATCATGGACGGCATCACCATGGGCGGCGGCGTTGGCCTTTCCGGCCATGCCAGCCACCGCATCGCCACGGATACGACGAAACTCGCCATGCCGGAAACCGGTATCGGCTTCTTTCCTGATGTCGGCGCAACCTGGCTGCTGTCGCATACGCCCGGCGAGCTCGGTACCTATATGGGCCTGACCGGCGAGCCCATCGGCCCAGGCGACGCGATCGCCGCCGGTTTTGCCGACTGCTTCGTTCCGTCAGCGAATCTGACCACCCTTGCCGAACGCCTCGCCGCCCTCCCCGTCGGCGCCGATGCAAAGGCCGTATCCGATGTGATCGAAACCTTCGCCACGCCCGCTCCGCAGGGCCAGTTTGCCGCGAACCGCGCCCTGATCGACCGCTGCTTCGCCTTCGACACCGTCGAGAAGATCTTCGCCGCACTCGACGCCGAGGATAACGACTTCGCCGCGAAGGCCAAGGCGACCATGCTGACGAAGTCGCCGACCAGCCTTAAGGTGACATTGGCTTTGCTCCGCGCCGGCCGGACCTCGCCGGATCTCGAAACCTGCCTTGCCCGCGAATTCACGGCGACCGCACAGATCCTCAAGACCCCGGACTTCTACGAAGGCATCCGCGCCGCGATCATCGACAAGGACCGCAATCCCCAATGGTCCCCGGCAAGGCTGGACGACGTCGGTCCGGACATTGTCGAGGCCTTTTTCCAGCCGCGTCCGCAACCGCTGTTCGGGTAGAACGGGTTGCCGCTCACTCGATCTCGTAAGGTGTCGCGTTGCGCACCGTGTGATCCACAACCAGCTTGCGCTTCAACGGCGGCACGGCGCGGCTGGCGCATTTGACCCGTTCGCAGATCCGGCAGGAGATTCCGATCGGATCGAAGGCGGCGCGGTTGGAAAGGTCGAGATCGTCGGCATAGACGAATTGATCCGCGTAAGAGATCTCGCAACCGAGCGCCAGGGCATAGCGCGGCTGGGCGGCGCGAAAGCCGAGCGTGCCCTTGTTGACCTGCATGGCGAGACAGAGATAGCGCACCCCGTCGGGCGTCTCGGCCAGTTGCCGGATGATCCGGCCCGGCACCTCGAAAGCCTGGTGCGCATTCCACAAGGGACAGGCCGCGCCGAAACGGGCGAACTGCAGCCGCGCCGCGCTGTGCCGCTTGGTGATGTTGCCGGCCCGGTCGATGCGGGCGAAGAAGATCGGCACGCCCTTGAGGCCCGGCCGCTGCAGTGTCGACAGCCGATGGCAGACCTGTTCCAGCGAGGCGCCGAAATGGGCGGCAAGAAGCTCGATGTCGTGGCGCAGTTCGCGCGCCGCCTGATGAAAGCTGCGATAGGGCAGGAACAGCGCACCGGCGAAATAATTGTGCAAGCCGATGCGGCAGACCTCGACGGCCTCCTCGGTGCGGAAGCCTGCCTGCTTCAACACCTGCTCGATCGTATCGCTCGCATAGAGCTGGGCCACCTGCACGGCGATCTGGAAATCGCGGGTCGGCGCCGAGGCGTAACGCGAGAGCGTCAGGATGCGACTTGCCGGATCGAAGCGGCGGATCGCCTCCTCGCCCGCATCGCCGCGCACCACGCGTACCCCGTATCGGCTCTCGAGGAAGCCGGCGAGCGCTGCAGAACTCTCGCCTTCCCCGAGCTTCAGCTGGCCGGCCAGGCTTTCCGCCAGAACGTCGATGTCGTGGATATAGTTATCGACGAAATGAAAGAAGTCGCGCACCTCGTCGTAGGAGGTCGTCTCGTGCGATGGGGTTGCGCCGAACCGGTCATCATAACTCACCAGCTGTTCGCTGTTGCGCCGATAGGCCTGGTGGCAGGTGATCAGCGCATGGGCGAGCCCCGGCGCGTTCTGGGTGACGAGCTTCAATTCCTGCAGGCTCGGTGAATAAGTCTCGAACAGCGGGTCGCTCAACGCCTCCGACAGCGCCGACAAAAGCCGGTCATTCTGACCCGACGAAAGTTCAGTGATGTCGATGCTGAATTTTTCCGCCAGCGCCAGAAGTACCGAGGCCGAGACCGGCCGCTGGTTGTTCTCGATCTGGTTCAGGTAGCTGGTGGAAATGCCGATCTTGTCGGCAAACTGGGCCTGCGTGGCATGGCCCGCCTGCCGGATTTCGCGCACCTTGCGCCCGATGAAGAGCTTGCCGATCGCCATTTGCAATTTCGCATTTCGCTGTTTGCAAATTCATAAATCCACAATTGCACCTGTTCAATCATTTTCTTTGCAAGCCCCTGCGTTTAAGGGCACAAATCACATAGGCGCCTTGCATTTTGTCGGGAGGAAGCATGCTACAGATTCTGGACCAGCTCGAGGCGCGCCGCGCCGAGGCCCATCTCGGCGGCGGCCAGCGCCGCATCGACGCCCAGCATGCCAAGGGCAAGCTGACGGCCCGCGAGCGAATCGAAGTGCTGCTCGACGAGGGCTCCTTCGAAGAATACGACATGTACGTCACCCTCCGCTGCACCGACTTCGGCATGGCCGAGCAGAAGATTGCCGGCGACGGCGTCGTCACCGGCTGGGGCACGATCAACGGTCGTCAGGTCTATGTCTTCTCCCAGGACTTCACCGTGCTCGGCGGCTCGCTGTCCGAGACCCATGCGCAGAAGATCTGCAAGATCATGGATATGGCGCTGAAGAACGGCGCGCCGGTGATCGGCCTCAACGATAGCGGCGGCGCCCGCATCCAGGAAGGCGTGGCCTCGCTCGCCGGTTATGCCGACGTCTTCAAGCGCAATGTCGACGCCTCCGGCGTCGTGCCGCAGATCTCCGTCATCATGGGTCCCTGCGCCGGCGGTGCCGTCTATTCGCCGGCCATGACCGACTTCATCTTCATGGTGCGCGATAGCTCCTACATGTTCGTCACCGGCCCCGACGTGGTGAAGACCGTCACCAACGAGATCGTCACGGCCGAAGAACTCGGCGGCGCCGGCACCCACACCAAGAAGTCCTCGGTCGCCGACGGCGCCTATGAGAACGACATCGAGGCGCTGGAGCAGGTCCGCCTGCTGTTCGACTTCCTGCCGCTCAACAACCGCGAAAAGCCGCCGGTCCGTCCCTTCCACGACGACCCGGCCCGTGTCGAAGCCCGCCTCGACACGCTGATCCCCGATTCTTCACACAAGCCCTACGACATGAAGGAGCTGATCTACGCTCTGGCCGACGAGGGCGATTTCTTCGAGATCCAGGAAGCCTTCGCCAGGAACATCATCACCGGCTTCATCCGCATGGAAGGCCAGACGGTCGGCGTCGTCGCCAACCAGCCGATGGTGCTGGCCGGCTGCCTCGACATCGACAGCTCGCGCAAGGCCGCCCGCTTCGTGCGTTTCTGCGACGCCTTCAACATCCCGATCCTGACGCTGGTCGACGTGCCCGGCTTCCTGCCCGGCACGGCGCAGGAATACGGCGGCGTCATCAAGCACGGCGCCAAGCTCTTGTTCGCCTACAGCCAGGCGACCGTGCCGATGGTCACGCTCATCACCCGCAAGGCCTATGGCGGCGCCTACGACGTCATGGCTTCCAAGCACATCGGCGCCGACATCAACTATGCCTGGCCGACCGCCGAGATCGCCGTCATGGGCGCCAAGGGCGCGACCGAAATCCTCTACCGCTCCGAACTGGGTGACGCCGAGAAGATCGCTGCCCGCACGAAGCAGTATGAGGTCAACTTCGCCAACCCGTTCAAGGCCGCCGAACGCGGCTTCGTCGACGAGGTGATCATGCCGCATTCCTCGCGCCGCCGCATCGCCCGCGCGTTTGCCTCGCTGCGCAACAAGCAGGTCGGTACGCACTGGAAGAAACACGACACGATCCCGTTGTAAGGGGAAGACGCCCATGGCCAAGATCCCCGAAATGACCAAGCATCGCGGCTTTCCGTCCGGACTGCCGGGGCACGGTCATCACTTCACCATCAGGCGGCCGAACCAGAACGGGGCGACGCCGCTGAAGCCCCTGCAACGGCTCGCCCGCCCCAATACGATCGAGCAGAAGGTCGACGCGGCCTTCCTGCATGCCTTGTGGCACCATTTCGGCGACGAACCGTTCGAGCGCGGCAATCTCGATGCCGGGCGGCTCAACCTGCTGTTCGGCCGCGAGGTCATCCCGGCCGAGACGCCGTTCGATCCGACCTCCTATCAAGCCCTGTTGCGGATCGACGAACGGGTGGGCCGCAAGAGTTTCCCCGAAGCCTTCGAAGACGTGATGGAAATCTGACATGATGTTCGACGAAATCCGCAAGCGGGGTCGCAGCTGATGGCCAAGGAACCCCTCATGCCCAAGCACCAGGGCTTTCCGGCCGGACTGCTCGGAACCCAGTGGCAATTCACCATTCGAAGGGCCAATTCGAAGGTGACGCCGTTAACCGCCTGGCCGCGCCAACGGACGATGGACAAGTCGGTGGCGCTTGCCGACATCGAGTTCGTCCAGGCCCTTTGGCGCCATTTCGGCACGGAACCGTTCCAGCGCGGAAATCTGGATGGCGAACGGCTGTGCCGCCTGTTCGGGCGCGAAGTGCTGCCAGCGGAACGGGCCTTCGACCCGGCCTCCTATTTCGCCCTGCTGAAACTCAATGCAAGCCTGGCGCGGAAGAACTTTCCGCAAGCCTTCGAAGACACAATGGAAGCCGGAAAGCCATGATCAAGAAACTGCTGATCGCCAACCGTGGCGAGATCGCCTGCCGCGTCATCAAGACCGCCAAGAAGATGGGCATCAAGACCGTCGCCGTCTATTCCGATGCCGACCGTGACGCCTTGCACGTCAAGATGGCCGACGAGGCGGTGCATATCGGCCCGGCGCCGTCCAACCAGTCCTATATCGTCATCGAGAAGATCCTCGAGGCGATCGCCAAGACCGGGGCGGATGCCGTCCATCCCGGCTACGGCTTCCTGTCGGAAAACGCCGTCTTCGCCGATGCCCTGCAGAACGCCGGCATCACCTTCGTCGGCCCGCCGGTCAATGCCATCCAGGCCATGGGCGACAAGATCACCTCGAAGAAACTCGCGGCCGAAGCCGGCGTCTCGACGGTTCCGGGCCACATGGGCCTGATCGAGGACGCCGACGAAGCGGTGAAGATCTCCGACCAGATCGGCTATCCGGTCATGATCAAGGCGTCTGCCGGCGGCGGCGGCAAGGGCATGCGCATCGCCTGGAACGCCGAGGAAGCCCGCGAAGGCTTCCAGTCGTCGCGCAACGAAGCCAAGAATTCCTTCGGCGACGACCGCATCTTCATCGAAAAATTCGTCACCGAACCGCGCCACATCGAGATCCAGGTGCTCGGCGACAAGCACGGCACCGTGCTCTATCTCGGCGAACGCGAATGCTCGATCCAGCGCCGCAACCAGAAGGTCATCGAGGAGGCCCCCTCGCCCTTCCTCGACGCAGCCACCCGCAAGGCCATGGGCGAGCAGGCAGTCGCGCTCGCCAAGGCGGTCGGCTACCACTCCGCCGGCACGGTCGAGTTCATCGTCGATGGCAAAGAGAACAAATTCTACTTCCTCGAGATGAACACCCGCCTGCAGGTCGAACATCCGGTGACCGAACTGATCACCGGCCTCGACCTCGTCGAGCAGATGATCCGCGTCGCCTCGGGCGAAAAGCTCTCCTTCGGCCAGGACGACGTCAAGCTCAACGGCTGGGCGATCGAAAGCCGCCTCTATGCCGAGGACCCCTACCGCAACTTCCTGCCGTCGATCGGCCGGCTCACCCGCTATCACCCACCGGTCGAAGGTGTTCAGGACGACGGCACCATCGTGCGCAACGACACCGGCGTCTATGACGGCGGCGAGATCTCGATGTATTACGACCCGATGATCGCCAAGCTCTGCACCTGGGCGCCCGATCGTCTGTCGGCGATCGACGCCATGTCGAAGGCGCTCGACAATTTCGAGGTCGAGGGCATCGGCCACAACCTGCCCTTCCTCTCGGCAGTCATGCAGCAGGAGCGCTTCCGCTCCGGCAAGATCACCACCGCCTATATCGCCGAAGAGTTCAAGGACGGCTTCACCGGCGTCGCACCGGACGCGGCCTCCGCCCGCAAGCTCGCCGCCATCGCCGCCGTGATCAACCAGACGCTGCAGGAGCGCGCCGTCGCCATTTCCGGCACGATCGGCAATCACCAGCGCAAGGTCGGCAAGGACTGGGTCGTCACGCTCGCCGGCCACGAATTCCCGGTCGCGCTGTCCAGCGGCGTCGACGGCATGGCCGTTGCCTTCGCTGACGACAGCAAATGCGCCGTCACCGGCAGCTGGTTGCCCGGCCAGTTGCACACCGTCTTCCACATCGATGGCGAGGCCGTCGGCGTGAAGATCAACCTCGTCGGCCCGGCCGTCCGCCTGCGCTGGCGCGGCATGGACGTTACCGCCCGCGTCCGCTCGCCGCGCGTCGCCGAGCTTGCCAAGCTGATGCCGGAAAAACTGCCGCCGGACACCTCGAAGATGCTGCTCTGCCCCATGCCCGGCGTCATCACTTCGGTTGCTGTCCAGGAAGGCGACCAGGTCGAAGCCGGCCAGGCGCTCGCCACCGTCGAGGCAATGAAGATGGAAAACATCCTGAAGGCCGAGAAGCGCAGCGTGGTCAAGAAGATCGCGGTCAAGGCCGGCGAAAGCCTCGCCGTCGATGGCCTGATCATGGAATTCGAGTGATGTTGGCAATGACGGCGTCACCCACCTCTGCCCNNCCGGCAGGCCAGAGGGGGGTGTTTGTGCCCATGGGAAAGAGGAAGCCGATCGATGACCGAAAAGACGATCAAGGACTGGGAAGCACTGGCCGAGAAGGAGCTGAAGCGTCCGGCCGACACGCTGACCTGGCACACGCCTGAAGGCATCGACGTCAAGCCGCTCTACACGGCCGACGACCTTGCCGGCATCGATCATCTCGGCTCCCTGCCCGGCTTTGCCCCCTTCGTCCGCGGTCCGCGCGCCACCATGTACGCCGGCCGACCCTGGACGATCCGCCAATATGCCGGTTTCTCCACGGCGGAGGAATCCAACGCCTTCTACCGCAAGGCGCTCGCC
>DBUL01000202.1 GCA_002307905.1 Rhizobiaceae bacterium UBA1291 | reverse complement strand
GGCTGTTCGGCGTCGATGACGCCCTTCAGCAGCTTGGCGACGGCGAGCGGCTCGACGGCGGCGTCGGTCTCGACCAGGACGGCGCGGTCGGCGCCCATGGCGAGTGCGGTGCGCAGGGTTTCTTCGGCCTTGGCCGGGCCGATCGAGACGACCACGACTTCCGATGCCTTGCCGGCTTCCTTCAGGCGAAGGGCCTCTTCGACGGCGATTTCGTCGAACGGATTCATGGACATCTTGACATTGGCCAGCTCCACGCCGGTCCCGTCCGTCCTGACGCGAATCTTGACGTTGTAGTCCACAACCCGTTTAACGGTGACGAGTATCTTCATGTCTCTCTTCCCCCAGTCAACACGGCGCAGGAGACACGCCGAAGCAGTCAATGATGAGCCGCGAGCGGCATCTAATGATAAACCCCATCGGCGAGTTCCGTTGTTCTAATCGCGGTTCACTCGTCCAACAGACTGCACCCAATCAATAATCGATAGGTCTCGGCCGCGGCGTCCCGAATCACATGCTTTTCAGCGAGATCCCTTGCAAAATGGATTTGCATCGCTCCGTAAGCTCGCATGCCCAATAGTTGATAAATAAGGCATTCTACGTGCTGCGGACCAAGCCGACGCATGCGGTTCTCATCCATGGCCCGGTGGAAAGTGCGTTTGTAACCTTTGACGATATTGTCCATGTGGACGCGATGCGCTCCAGGGGCAAATATCTCTGCCTCGTAGAGAACCCGATAAAAGCCCTCGTTTTCGATCACATAGTTCAGAAATGCCTCGAAGCGGATGAATTCACGCTCGATACCCGTGGGCGCCTTTCGGGCGATCTCCTCGATGCGCTCGCGCATTCTCAACCCTTCATAGGGAAGAAGTTCATCGAACAGTGTCTGGCGATCATCGAAGTAGTTGTAGAAAGTGCCATGGGCCACCCCGGCCAGATCAGCGATCTTCGCGATCGAGGCTGCAGCATAGCCTTCCGCCGCGACGACCGTGCAGCCGGCGTTCAGAAGACTGTCGCGGGTCACCCGCGCCTTTTCCTCCCGGCTCAGGCGCCGGCGCGGAGGTTTGCGAATAGATCCAGGTTTGGCTTCAGGCACTCTGGTTCACCATATCCGGTACGGCCAAGGAGCCGGTGGCATCAAGCTCACGCAGAATACGCTTTAGCACCTTGCCGGACGGGTTGCGCGGCAGTTGCGCCAAAACGACCATATCCTTAGGGCATTTGAAACCGGCCAGACGCGCTCGGCAATGATCAAGCAATTGTTGATAGGTTATAGTCTGCCCTTCTGCAAGAACAACGGCAGCAACCGCCGCTTCTCCCCAACGCGGGTGCGGGCGGGCATACACAGCGGCCTCCTTGACGGCCGGGTGTTCGTAAATCACCCGTTCTACTTCAGAAGAAGCGATATTCTCGCCGCC
This sequence comes from Rhizobiaceae bacterium UBA1291, assembly GCA_002307905.1. Classification (GTDB taxonomy): domain Bacteria; phylum Pseudomonadota; class Alphaproteobacteria; order Rhizobiales; family Rhizobiaceae; genus Allorhizobium. The sequence continues at coordinate 13,848 of DBUL01000202.1, read as the reverse complement.
GGAAATGATCATGTCCTTCTGGCGGTCGGTGATGAACAGGAAGCCATCGGCGTCCATGTAGCCGACGTCACCCGAGCGCAAGAAACCGTCGGGAAAGAAGGTTTCTGCGGTCTTCTGCGGATCGCGCCAATATTCCCGCATGACCTTCGGCCCTCGCATGCAGATCTCGCCCTCTTCGCCCGGAAGCAGGCGCTCTCCATCCTCGCTCCGGATCTCCATCTCGACGAAACGCAGGGGCCGCCCCACCGACCCGATCTTGTCGAATTCCCGCCCCGGCTCCATCAGCGTATCGCCAGAGACCGTCTCGGTCATGCCGTAAGCGTCGATGTAGCGGGCTTGCGGAAAGCGATCGAAAAAGGCACGAATTCGCGATTCAGGGGTGCGTTCGCCACCCGCAATGCACCAGCGCAGTGAGTTGGCATCGGGCAGGCCTTCGGCGGGCAGGTTGAGAATGTCGTTCGCCATCACCGGAGCGAGCCAGATGCCCTCTATCCTCTCCCGCTCGATCGTTTCGAGCACGCTACGCGGCTCATAATCACGCAGCAACACGATCGTGCCACCTGCCAGGTGCACGCCGAGGCCAGGCAGGTCGCTTCCCCCCACATGGTAAAGCGGACCGACGACCAGAAGCCGCGTTCGCTCGTTTAGCCCCAGCGAAAGCGTGTGATCAAAGCATTTCCAGTAGAAATTGTCGTAGCTGTGCACCACGCCCTTCGGCCGCGAGGTGGTGCCGGACGTGTACATCAGCCGGAATATATCATCTCGCCCGCTCGGCGCGGCTTCCAGCCCCTGTCGGCCACCCGAGACATCGAGAAGCGTCGCGCCGATATCAATCTGGCCCGCCTCATCCAGCAGGATGAGGGGCAGCCCGGCCCCTGCTGCCTGCACCTGGAAAACATCATCGGCAACGATCATGACCGCCCCGGCATGGTTGGCAATGTAGCCGACTTCTTCCGACGAAAGACGGAAGTTCAGCGGCAGAATAACCGCGCCCAAGTGGCTGATCGCGTAGATGAGCTCGATGAAGGCCGGACTGTTCTTCATCATCAGGGCGACGATATCACCCTTGCCGATGCCGCGTCCGGCAAGGGCAGTGGCCAGATGCTGGACCCGGGCCTCCAGAGTTTGCCAATCCAGACGCAGTTCCCCATAGACCAGCGCCTCGCCGGCCGACCTCTGGCCGGCGTTGACCGCCAGGCAACGGGACAGATTGAACATTTGCACTCCTCCTCTACCTCAGTACGATCTTGGCAGACCCAGATTTACTGTCGAGATGTAATTGAGGATCATTTCCTCAGAAACCGGTGCAAAACGGAAGAGGCGAGCGTCGCGCCACAATCTTTCGGCGTGGAACTCCTTGGAATATCCCATACCACCCATGACCTGCATCGACTGTTCAGCCGCCGCCGAGGCCGCTTGAGAGGCGATCAGCTTGGCCGCATTGCTTTCCGAACCGAACGGCAGTTTTCTGTCGAAATTAGAAGCGGCCTTGAGGTTCAGAAGGCGTGCGGCCTCCAATTCCGCCCATTGTTGGGCCAGCGGGAATTGAAGGCCCTGATAACTGCCGATCGGACGCCCGTTGAAGACCTTGCGCTCTCGCGCGTAATCTACCGCCAATTTTAGGGCGAGTGCTCCGGTACCCACAAGCCCAGCGGTGGTGACGATCCGCTCGCAATTGAGGATGTCGAGAAGTTCGGCCCAGCCGCCATCGACGGTCCCGATCACCTCGTTGTCGGAGGCGAAGACCTTGTCGAGATAAACGATCGAGGACGGCAGGGTATTGGTGCCGAGCTTGTCNNCTCGGTGTGGCTGATGCCTTCCCTATCGGTATCAACCATGAACAGGGTGATGCCGTGGGTTTTCTTGACGCCCTCCTGCGGCTGGGTGGTGCGCGCAACGACCAGCATCTTCTTCGAGGCCGCGACACCGGTGATCCAGATCTTCTGGCCCGTAATCGCCCAGCCGCCATCAATACGCTCCGCCCGGGCCTTCATGCCCAGAGAATTGGTTCCGGCATCGGGTTCCGTCAGAGCCATACTGAAGGTCATGCTGCCGTCGCACAGGCCGGGCAGCAGTTCGCGCTTCATCTCCTCGCTGCCATAAAGGACGAGCGAGACACCGCCAAACACCGGATTGAGCATGAACATCTGGGAGAGCGTTGCCCCCGCCCCGCCCTTGCAGAGCTCCTCGATGCAGAGCGCGAGATCGACCATCCCGAGACCAAGGCCACCATAGGGCACGGGCACCATCATGCCGGCAATCCCCGCCTCACAGATCGCCTTCCAGATTTCGTGGGGGTACTCCTTGTCCCGATCCTTCTGGCGCCAATAGGCGAGCCCGAAGCGCTCGCCGATCTGGCGCGCGGTCTCTATCATCATTGTCTGTTCTTCGCTGATATCGAAGTTCATCTGTAGTTCCTCAGTTTCCTTGGCTCGGACGGACGGGCGGGCGCAGAAGCGCGAGCGGTTCTTCGAGTACGCGGGCAAGTGTGGCGAGAAAACGGGCTGCGTCCGCGCCATCGATCAGCCGGTGGTCGGCGGCAAGGGTAAGCACGATCTCTTGCACCAGCTCAGGTCGGCCTTCGGCATCAGGACGGAAAAGGCGCTGCTCGGCGCCCACGCCGAGGATCATGGCCTGCGGAGGACTGATGATCGGGGTCAACGTGTCCGCCCCGAACATGCCGACATTGGAGATCGAGATCGCACCGCCTGAGACATCGGCAGACGTCAAAGTGCCGGCCCTGGCGCGACTGAAAAGTCCCGCGCAGATTTCAGCGAGATCATCGAGCGGTACGCTGTCCACCCGATCAGCAACCGGAATGCGCAGCCCCTGCGGCGTCTCGGTGACAATTCCGACGCCGATGCTGTCCAGCGCGAGGATGCCATCCGGGAGCCAGACGCGGTTGAGAGCGGGATGTCCGGCAAGCGCCAGACCCGCGGCCTTCACCAGGAAATGCGTCACCGACAACTTCAAGCGCCCGGTAGGGGCTGCATTCAGATCGGCACGCAGTCGATTCAGCGCACGCATGTCCACATGCCGCGTCAGGTAGAAATGCGGGATATCGCGCTTGGCCGCCTGGACGCGGCGGGCCGTGGCGGCGCGCATGGGGTCAGGTTGGACCAGGCCATTGCCGGAAGCCGAAAGAGCCGGCTCAGTGCGCTTAGCCGCCTCGACATCGGCCGCCTTGATCCGCCCATGCGGCCCGGAACCGGCCACACCGGCAAGGTCGATGCCGTCCCGACGGGCGACGCGTCGCGCCAAGGGTGTAGCGACGACACGAAGCACGTCAGCTTTCATGACCCGACCGCCACGGCCGGTTCCTTCCACACTATCGCGGTCTATACCGTGCTCGGCCATGAGTTTGCGGGCGGAAGGGGCATCCCTCCCAGCTGCTGCCGGAATGGACGCAGATAGCGTCCCCGACGCTCCTTCCGACAGCCGGGCGATCGGAAGCCCGACCGCAACCACCGAACCTTCAGCGAAGAGGATTTCCTCCAGAACGCCATCGACGGAGGCTTCGACCTCGTTCGTGACCTTTTCCGTCTCGACCTCGAACAGCAGATCCCCGGCCTTCAACGCATCGCCGGGTTTGCGGTGCCAGGCGGTGATCAGGCCCTCTGTCATCGTCAGGCCAAATTTGGGCATCACGATCTCGGACATCTCATTCTCCCCGGAAATCGGCCGGACGCTTCTCGATGAAGGCTGCACAGCCCTCATGTGCATCGCGGCTGTCGAGGACGAGGCCGATCATCGCCTGCTCGTGGCGCAGTGCCGCCGAAAGCGGCATGTCACCTCCATCGATCAACGTGCGCTTGAGGAGCTTCAGGATCAGTGGCGACTTGGTGGCGAGTTTCGCGGCCGTTGCCCGCGCCTCGTCCAGCAGGCTGTCATGGGGCACGACCCTGTTGGCAAGGCCGATCCGTACCGCCTCTTCAGGCGCAATCATCTCGCCCAGATACATGATCTCCCGCGCCCTGCATGAAGGCACCTGCCGCAGGATGCGCTGCGTACCGCCCGCACCGGGAAAGAGACCGAGATTGATCTCTGGCAGGCCAAGCTTGGACTTGTCGGACAGGAGCCTGATATCGAAGGTTAGGAGGAGTTCCGTTCCCCCACCAAGCGCAAAGCCGTTGATCGCGCCAATCGTCGGCTTGTCAAGTATCTCGATACGGCGCAGCGTCCTGTGGATCGTCTCCGCGAACTCGTTATAATGCGCCAGGGCGCCGCGCGAACCGAGATCGGCAATATCACCCCCGGCCACGAAGGCGCGTCCCACACCGGTGAAGATAACGGCGCGAAGGGCGGGAGCACGCTCGATCCGGTCAAGGATCGCATCAAGTTCGGCGAGAACGCCCATGTCCAGTGCGTTAAGCTTATCCGGCCGATCAAATGTCACGATCGCCACCGCGTCTTCGATTTCCAGCCGCACGTAGGCGGCCTTCTGTTCGGTGCTCATCGAATACTCCTCTCAGGCCATCAGACGGCGCAGCGCCGCAAGGATTTTGGTTTCGTTGACCCGCCATTCGCCTTCCAGCGCGGGGCTGAACGGCACGGGCGAGAAGGGCGCGGCGACCCGCAGAATCGGCGCATCGAGTTCGTCGAAGCCGATATCGGCCATGCGCGCCGCAATCTCGGCACCGACCCCGAAGGCCTCGACTGCTTCATGGGCGACGAGGAGACGGTGCGTCCTGGAAAGACTTGCCAGGACAGTTGCCTCGTCCCAGGGCTGGATAGAACGCAGGTCGATGACCTCCACGGAAATACCCTCCGAGATTGCCGTTTCCGCGGCCCGCAGCGCGGTCCAGAGCGTTGCGCCATAGGTGACCAGGGTAACATCCGTGCCCTCCCGACGCACCGCGGCCTCGCCGATACGGGCCGGCGCGGGCGTATCCGGCAAATCCCCCTTCAGGGCGTAGAGCGCCTTGTTCTCCACCACGATCACCGGATCGGGATCGTCTATGGCTGCACGCAGAAGGCTGTAGGCATCCTCGACCGTGGCGGGCACCACCACCTTCAAGCCTGGAATGTGCGCAAACCAGGCTTCCAGACATTGCGAGTGCTGCGGTCCTGCCGAAAGCCCGCCCCCATGAGGCGTGCGCAGCACCATGGGCACCGAGCACTGCCCGCCAAACATGTATCGGGCCTTGGCCGCCTGGTTCACCAGCATGTCCATCGACAGGGTGACGAAATCCATGAACATGATTTCAGCCACCGGGCGCATTCCCGAAAGAGCAGCCCCTACGGCAATCCCTGTAATCGCCGCTTCGGCGATGGGCGCATCATAGACTCGGGCAGGCCCGAATGACTCCAGCAGTCCACGGGTCGCCTTGAACGAACCACCTGCAGCAGCGATATCCTCACCGATCAGGATGACGGAGGGGTCGGCGGCCATGGCATCCGAGAGGGCGCGGGCGACGGCCTTGACGTAACGGCTCTCACCCATGGTGAGCCTCCCCTGCCGTGTAGACATCAGCTAGAAGACCGGCGACATCCGGCAGCGGAGCGGCGAGCGCAGCCTCGAGCGCGGCGGCATTGGTTGCCTTCACCTCTGCCTCGGCGCTTTCCATCCATCCGAGGGGGACGCCGAATTCTGCAAGGCGGCGGCGGGCAATCACGAGCGGGTCGCGGGCCAACATCTCGTCGGCCTCACCATCCGGGCGATAGTCCTGCTTGTCCCCCTCGTAGTGACCGCGCACGCGGGTGGTGCGGCATTCGAGGATATGGGGGATCCCTTCCGTACGCATGCGGCCAATCACATTACGAGCGGCTTCATGCATTGCCAGCACATCGTTGCCGTCCGCCTCGGTGTAGGCGATGCCGAACGCACCGGCGAGGTCCTTGAGCTTTACGGCAAGCTGCCTTTCCGTCGGGCTGAACTCGGACCAGCCATTGTTCTCACAGCAGAAGAGAACCGGCAGCGACCAGAGCTTCGCGATGTTCAGGCACTCGTGCACCAATCCCTCCGCCAACGCCCCGTCGCCGAAGTAGACGACGGCAATCTCACTCTTGCCGCGCGTCTTCAGGGCGAGAGCTGAACCGGTAGTGATCGGCAGCCCCGCGCCAACGATGCCGTTGGCCCCGAGCATGCCCAACCGCAGGTCGGCCACATGCATGGAGCCGCCCCGTCCGCCACAAATGCCGGTGGCGCGACCGAGGATTTCGGCGAAGAAGCCGGTGAGATCGACGCCCTTGGCCAAGGTATGGCCATGACCGCGATGGTTCGAAGAAACCGTGTCGCCCGACGTCAGGAATTCGGAAACAGCCGAGGCGACCGCCTCCTGCCCGATCGAAAGATGCAGGAAGCCCGGCACCTTACCGTCGACGAACAGCTGCTGCAGCGTCTTTTCCGCCTCGCGGATGATCATGGCACGGCGATAGATGCTCTTCAGCGCCTCTGCCGGATTGTTGGAGGCGGCCTTGCGGCTCATGGCGTCACCTTTTTCATCTTGGTTCTGTTCATAGCTCTTCCGTCAGATGGCCAGGTATCGGCTCGTAATGTCCTTGTCCGTCTTCAGCGTCTCGATGGTGCCCCGATAGACAATCTGGCCCTTGTCGATGATGATGGCGTCCTCCGAGATTCCGAGGCAGAAATGCATGTTCTGCTCTGCAAGGACGATCGTTACGCCGGTGTTGCGCAGGCGTCGGATGAGGCGGCCGATCTCCTGCACGATGATCGGAGCAAGCCCTTCGGAGGGCTCGTCCAGCAGGATCAGATCGGGATTGCCCATGAGGCAACGCGCCATCGAGAGAAGCTGCTGCTCCCCGCCTGACATCATGCCGGCTGTGCGGCTGCGCATCTTCGCGAGGATGGGAAAAGCATCGTAGATGTTATCCATCGTCCAATCGCTTTGCCCGCTGGCACTAGGCTTCGCCGCGATACGCAGGTTGTCATCGACAGAATGGCGCGGAAATACCTGCCGGTCTTCCGGCACGAGACCGATACCGCGACGGGCGATGGCATGCGGCACCTGCCCATCGATGCGGCTTCCCGCATAGCGGACTTCGCCCGAACGGATCGGCGCCACGCCCATGATCGCCTTCATCGTCGTGGACTTTCCAGCGCCGTTGCGACCAAGAACCGCAAGCGTGCGACCCTTTCTCACCTCCAGCGCCATGTCGAACAGGATATGCGAAGCGCCGTAGAAGACGTTGACACCCTTCATGTCGAGAATGACATCACTCATGCCGGATCCTCCTCAGTTTCACGACCGAGATAGGCCTCGATCACATCGGGATGGCCGCGAATCTCGTCGGGCGTGCCCGAGGCCAGCACCGCGCCGTAGCGCAGGACGTGGATGACCTCCGCCGTGCGAAACACCAGTTCGATGTCGTGCTCGATGAAGAGCAGCGTCATGTTCGCGCTTTTCCAGAGGCGCTGGACCGTGGCCATCATCTGCCAGCGCTCCTCCGGCCCCATGCCGGCAGCCGGTTCGTCCAGAAGGAGGACCTTCGGCTCAAGCGCCAGCGCAAGACCCACATCCAGCAACTTCTGGTCGCCATGCGAAATCTCACTTGAAATGCGATCAGCCACCTTGTCCATGCCGAGCAGATGCAGAAGTTCGTCGGCCCGATCCGCCACATCCCGGCACGGAAAAGCGCTGGTCAGCCCGAAGGCGGATCGGCGATGGGCCGTAACGGCGGCGGCAAGCGATTCACGGACCGTCATCGACGGAAAGATGCTGGCGATCTGGAAGGCCCTGCCGATACCCCGGCGCACGATGGCTACCGGTTTGAGACCGGTTATATCCTCATCCCCAAGCCAGATCTTTCCGCTAGTGGGTACGAGATGACCGGTGATCTGGTTGAACAGCGTTGTCTTGCCTGCACCGTTCGGACCGATGATTGCCGTAAGCGATCCGGCGGGGAAGTTCAGCGAGACGTCATCGGTCGCGACAAGCCCGCCAAACCGCTTTACGAGATTCTCAAGGCGCAGCATGATCTTGCTCCTTCATGGAGGGGGTCGCGCGGCGCGCCTTGCGCCAGTCGGTCAGCCAATCGAGTATGCCGCGTTTGAGAACGAGCACGACAAAGAGGATCGCAAGGCCCTTCGCCAGCTCGGTATGGGTGGTGTACAGCAGCGTCACATCGTTGATGAGACGCATGACCACGACGCCGACGAGCGGCCCCCAGAAGCTGTGCAGCCCACCGAGCATGATCATGAAGATCGCTTCGCCCGAAACCGACCAGCCGGCCCATTCCGGGTAAGCAGCGGAGGTGAAGATCGCAAGGACGACACCGCCGAGGGAGGCGATCGATCCGGCAGCGGTGAAGGCCAGAACTTTAACCGCGTAGGTGTTCACGCCGAGGAATGCCGCGCGACGCTCGTTGTCTCGCACCATGCGCAAGCTCGCGCCAAACGAGGACAGGGTGATCAACCGCACTGCCAGCACACCGACGACGAAGAGGAAGGCGGAGAAGGCGTAACGATGCTGCGCCTGGACCAGATCGAGGCCCAGGAAGACGGGGCGCGGAATACCGCCCGTCAGCCCCTGGTCGCCGCCGGTGTACTGCACCAGGCCCTGGATAATCGAAACGAAGAGCATCTGGAAGGCGAGCGTCAGGAAGGCGAAGTAGATTTCCGACAGCCGCGCGCAGATCGAACCGACGACGAGCGCGAAGAGCCCGGTTCCGCAGAATGCAAGCAGCGTAGCGAGCGGCACCGACCAGGCTCCGCAGGCCGCGACGAAGGCCGGCGTCTGCAGGACCATGCCGAAGATGTAGCCGCCGCTGGCATAATAGGCCGCATGGCCGAAGGAGATCAGGCCGGTATAGCCGATCAGAAGATGGAGCGACATCACGAGAAGGCCTGCGGCGAACAAGCCTGTTAGCGTGTCGAGCAGCCATGTGCCGGGGCTGATGATGCCCACGAGCACGAAACCGCAAAGGGCTGCGAGCGCCAGAAGGCTCGCGTGGGTAAAGGGATGCATTCGGCTCATCGCAGCGGCCTCTCCCCGAGCAGACCCTGTGGGCGGAAGACGAGGATCGCGACCATCATGATGAACATCACGCCGTCGACGAAAAGCGGAAAGCCGAGGCTGCCGAAGGAGCGCGTCACACCCAGCATGATCGCGGCGAGCAGCGCGCCCGGGATCGATCCCATGCCGCCGATGACGGTGACGATGAAACTGTCGATCAGGATCGAGAGCCCCATGCCCGGCGTCATGGAACGCACCGGCGCGGCAAGCGCTCCCGCCATGCCGGCGAGCGCACAGCCGAGGCCGAACAGCGCAGCGAAATAGACAGGCACGCGGATGCCCAGAACCGAGACCATGTCAGCGTTATGCGCCGCCGCCCGAACGATCTTGCCGAAGCGGCTGTACCGGATAAGTAGTAGGCAAGCCACGGCCACCGCCAGCGAGGTGGCGACGAGGAAAACGTAGAAAGGCGGGACCACGCCACCGGCGAAACGGTATGGCGGCACGCGGAACTCCGCCGGAATACCCATCGCGAGATATTCCGCACCCCAGATCATCTTCACCGCATCGTCAGCGATGAGCACGAACGCGTAGCAGACGAGGAGCTGCATTAGCAGGTTTTCCTTGTACACCCTGCTGATCGCCAGACGCTCGAAGAGAACGCCGATGACCGCGGCGGAAGCCGCGCCTGCCAGCACAGCCAGATAGTAGCTGCCCGTCGCGTTGTACGCCGACCAGGCCGTGTAGGCGCCGATCATATAGAACGCGCCATGGGCGAAGTTCACCACATGCAGCACGCCGAAGATGAGCGTCACACCAGACGCGACGAGAAACAGCAGCATCCCGATGATGATGCCGGTGGAGGTCTGCGTGACCAGGCAGGAGGTCGCGCTGAAACAGTTCAGCAATGCGTCAAGATCGAGCATCGTCGGCGGCTTTCCTTCAAGATGGGACCGCGCGGCAAAGACGCCGCGCGGCAGGGGAGGATCAGATGAAGCCCTTGCGCTTCTTCCACTCCGTCTCGTGCTCGAGGATCACATCCCAAGCCGTTGGCTTGAAATCGGTGAGGTACGGCGCCTCGGAGATCGTCTTGCCGTAGCCGATCGCGTAGTCGACCAGCGTGTTGTCGCTCTCACGCATGGTGACGGTGCCGTTTACGCCGTGCGGGCTGTCGATGGTACGGCCTTTGGTAGCTTCCGCAAGCTTGTCGCGATCGGTTCCGCCGTTCGTTGCCTTCAGCGCCTCGATCACGAAGCGCGCTCCCGTATAGGCCTGCCAGCCCCAGTTGGTCGGCAGCTTGCCAGACTTGCGGTACTCTGCGTTCCAGGTCTCGTTGGCGTCGCTGTCGGGAATGTCCTTATGGTAGCGATTGCCGGAATGGATGCCGGTCGGCAGGTTCTTGATCGCCTCGAGAACCGGCGCGTCACCCATGTTGACGGCCACCGTCTGGAACTGATCGAAAAGGCCGTAGAGGCTTGCCTGATCGAAGAACGCCACCAGATCGCCGCCCCAAAGGCAGCTGTAGAGAGCCTCTGGCGCAAGGTTCAGCAGATTGGTGATGTTCTCGGTGTAGTCGGGCTGGAATACCTTGGGCCAAGTCTCGCCGACCAGCTTCACATCCGGCGCGAAGATCGTCAGGAACTCCATGAACTCCGCGGTCGTGTCTCGGCCATAGGCGTAGTCGGGCGAACAGGTGGCCCAGCGCTTCACGCCCGATTTCGCCAGTTCGGACGCATAGAGCCCACCCGCAATCGCGTCATGGATACCCTGACGGCCCGACCGGAAGATCCAGTGCGCCGTATTCGCGGGGTCCGCAGTCAGCGAAGAGGTTTCCGAGATGGAATGCACGCAATAGGTTCCGGTGTCACGCACCACCTCGTGCACGGCGAACGCCCCGCCCGATGCCTCAGCATCAAGGATAACCTGGCAGCCATCCGTACTGATCAGTTCGCGGGTGACGCGTGCCGCCTCATCCGGCTTGCCCTTCGTGTCGCGAATGACCAGTTCGATCATGCGCCCGTCGATACCACCGGCGGCATTGACGGCGTCCACCGCCATCTTGGCGCCGACCGAGGCCGTTTCTCCCAGGATGGCAACACGACCCGACAGAATGGTAGGAACCCCGACCTTGATCGCGGCACCTTGCGCGCGAAGGATGGACGGGCAGGCAAGCGTCGCGGCGCCAACGGCACCCGCGGTCGACAAAAAGGCACGACGGGACATTCCGGCCCGATAGGATACGGTCATTCACTCCTCCTCTTTTTTGAGAGCCGCCCTCTCCCCGGGCGGCTGGTCCGGCTATTGCCGGATTTCAGTATTCGCGGACCCCACCATAGGGCGCCCACGAGCCCACCTGATAGAAGCCCGCATCCACCGCCATCGACACACCGGTGACAGCCGAGGCATCATCGGAGAGCAGAAAGGCGGCAACAGTGCCGATTTCCGACGGCTCGACCATGCGGCCGAGCGTGGAATTCGCATTCATGAGGGCAACGTCGCGGTGACCGAGATCGATCTGCGCCTGAAGCGCCGGCGTACGGGTGTAACCCGGCTCGATGGCGTTCACGCGGATGCCTGCACGGCCCCACTCCCCCGAAAGCCCCTCGACCAGGTTGGTGACGGCAGCCTTTCCCGGCCCGTATGCATGCAGCGGCGTCGAGCGGCGCGCGGTGATCGAGCTCAGGGCGACGAGGCTGCCCGAGCGGCGCGGGATCATGTGGCGCGCCAATTCCCGCAGTGAAAGGAACGTACCGCGGAAATTGACCTCGTAGATGCGGTCAAACACCGCCATGTCCATTTCCGCCGGCGGTTTCGGCGTCTGGACGATGCCAGCCGAGGTGATACCACCCGCGATCGGCCCCATTTCGCGCTCCACCGCAGCAATGGCATCGACAACGCTCTGCTCCTCGGTCACGTCGATATGAAAAGCCTTGCCGCCGATGCGCTCGGCCACGGCACGGGCCTGATCGAGGTTACGGTCGAGCACCGCGATCTTGGCGCCACGCGCGGCTGCGACTTCCGCGCAGGCTGCGCCTATGCCGCTCGCTCCGCCTGTAATTGCGATGACCCGACCAGCCAGCTGCGCCTGCTGCGACATGAATTCCTCCCTCGTTCCCAAGGCGAAAGTAACATAAATGAATTATGAGTCAACTATCATTTTATTGACATCATGTGCCTTCCCGCCATAGCTTGTCGGCAGGCTTTCAGAGGGAGGAAACCATGACAATCGCGGAGCATCTCGCGCATTTTACCTCGGCGTTGACGCGCGATACCATTCCGGAACGGGTGTGGGACAAGGCTCACACCTGCCTGTTGAACGGCTACGGGATAGCCATGGCAGGCCTCGCAACGCCGTATGAACCGGTGGCCCGCGCCGCCGCGGTTGCGATGTATGGCGGGCCGGGCGAGGCAACCTTCCTTGGCAGTGGCGGAATGGGAAGTGTGACTGGCGCAGTCATGGCCAACGGCGCCCTCTTCCATGGCCGCGGGCAGGAAGATACCTGCGGGGCGGCACACCTTGGCGCGGTGATGATCCCGCTTTTGATGGCGCTCATCGAAAGCGGCCGGGCCAGCATGGCGGACCTGATCCCGGCGATGATTGCCGGTTATGAGGTGGGCGGACTGTTCGAGGAATTGCTGGCCGGCGACACGACCCCGAGAGGTTTTCGCGCCACCACGCTCTATGGAACAGGTGCCGCCGCTGCTGCGGTCGCACGGCTGTTAAACCTGGATGCCGACCGAACCTGTGCCGCGTTCGGCAATGCCGTATCCTTCTCCGGTGGACTTCTCCAGACCTTCTCCGAGGCAACCGACGAATGGCGCTATCAGGTGGGAGCGACGGCGCAGGCGGGCTGGACCGCGGCAGAACTGGCCCGATCAGGCTCCGTCAGCATCCGCGAACCCTACGAAGGACCCAAGGGGCTCGCCCGTGNNCCGGCCGCCCGCTGGATACGGCAGATACGATCGGCAGGATCGGCCGCGACTGGCAGACACTGCGCGTCGCCTTCAAACCGTTCCCGGTATGCGCCTTCAACCAGACGCCTGTAACCGCCGCGCTCTCGCTTCGCGAAAAGCTCAAGGGGCAAGCGATCGAGAGTATCGTGGTCCGGATGAACCCTTACGAATGCGGCTACGCCGGCATGGACAGCAAGGGGCCGTTCTCGACCATCGGCGGCACGCTGATGAGCATCCCCTTCTGCGTCGCCCAGACACTCCTGCGCGGTGCGCCGTCCATGGCCATGATGACCGACTATCACGATGCGGGGATCAATGCCCTGGTGAAAAGGGTGGATCTGGTGGCCGACGCGAGCGTGCCGGTCCTCTGTTGCCGGATCGAACTGCGGCTCACCGGCGGCGAAATCCTGACCGAGATCTGCAACATGACCGCATCGAACTACGCCTGGAGTTTCGAGGAACTGCAGGAACGTCTGGTGCGGACCGCAGGACAGGAAGAGCTTCCGGCCGACTGCATCGCCGATCTCGGCGCCTTCTGCCGGGATCCCCAGGGCACGGGTGTGGCTGCGCTGAATGAGGCTTTTGCCAAGGCCCGGCCGTTGATCCGCCGCTGATACCCGCCATGTCAAAAAGAAGGCCCGCGCCGGATGGCGCGGGCTTTCTTTTGCAGGCCTTCAAAGCCGAAGACCATGTCTAGTGGACGGCCGCGTACATCAGGTTTTCCTCCGTCGCGTCGAGTGGCGAGAATTCCTCGACCACTCTGCCCTGCCGCGCAACCAGAAGCCGGTCGGAGAGCTGCATCACCTCGGGCAGGTAAGAGGAAATCACCACCACCGCCTTGCCCTCGTCCGCCAGGCTGTTGATCATCTGGTGGATTTCGGCAATCGCGCCCACATCGACGCCCCGAGTGGGCTCATCGAAGATGATGAGGTCGGGGTCCTGTATGAGCGACTTGGCGATCACCACCTTCTGCTGGTTG
>DBUL01000056.1 GCA_002307905.1 Rhizobiaceae bacterium UBA1291 | reverse complement strand
CTTCATGCCGGTGGCGCGCCAAAGGCCGCGCGCACCCGCCATGTTGCGGCCGTGGGTCGTGGTTCTCGAACGATAGACTGGCATGGGTGTTACCTCGGATTCTGTCCTGGTTCTTGCCGGGCATTGGCTAGCCGAAAACGATCGGCTGCGCGCGTTTCTGCTCCAGATTTTGACCTTGTGGTAGGGCAAACGCCCAGAACTGTCACTATCAGCATAGCGTAAAACGGTACGCCTGGCACGAGAACGCTGACGAACAGGCTGGCATTTTAGCGATCTTCGAAAGCCGAGCGAAAGCTTTGCCGCCTAACCTGCCGCGAGCAGGCGGAGGTAGTCATGGCGTTTGGAGATGCATCCGGAAAGGTGATCGACTTCCGAGCCAGGAGCACGTTTGGGAAGAAGACCCGACATGCCGAGGCAAGCAATGGAAGGGCGACCGGTGCACCGGGCCAGCGCCGAGGCCCAATCGACCGCGGAGCCAGGTCGCCTGTCGCAAGGCGCGTTTGGTTCGCATGCCTTGTCCTGCTGGCATCGTTGGCCCTGCCTCTCCTTTTCGCCAGGTTCGGCGACTATCAGCCACTGGCGCAGGCGGTTGCCACGCCGGTCAGGAACATTGCCGCCTGGTCGAGCCCCGGGCGATCGGGGGACGCCCTACCTCAAGGCAAGGGCATCTCGGTCAGCTTCACGTTTTGCGGCAGCGGGATCAGGCGCAATTGCGTGGTCGATGGCGATACGTTCTGGCTGAACGGCGAAAAAATCCGCATTGCCGACATCGACACCCCCGAGCTCAGCCCACCACTGTGCGATCGGGAGAAGGTCAAAGGCGAGGCGGCCAAGCGTGTGCTGCTCTCCGAGCTGAACGCCGGTGGTTTTGAGCTCGTCTCCTACGGCTCGCGCGACGCGGGTCGCTATGGCCGCAANNGCCGCAAGCTGCGGACTGTTGTGCGCCACGACCGTTCGATTGGCGACATCCTGATCGCCAAGGGGCTCGCGCGTCCATGGACCGGCTCGCGGAGCAGCTGGTGCGACTGACAAGGGGGAATAGCGCGTCCTACACGAAAATGTGGTCGGAAGTTTCTTTTCGTGGCGATGAAACTCTGATGAGATTTGCTACGTAGAAAGGGTGAGACAAAGCATCCACAGCGAAAGAACCGCCCCATGTCCCGCTACCGTCCGCCGAAGATCGCCCAGAGCGTGATCACGCCGCAATCGCTCCATATCAATCGGCGCAGCCTGATCGGTGCCGCTGCCGGGGGGCTCGCGTTTGCGGCGGCGCCCAAGGCCTTTGCCGCGGCGATCGCTGCCAAGCCGAGCGCTTATGTCCTGACGGAAAAGCCGACGGCGAAGCAGGACGTCACCACCTACAACAATTTCTACGAGTTCGGCACCGACAAGATCGACCCGATCAACAATTCCGGGGCCTTCCAGACCCGGCCCTGGACAGTCGAGGTCGGCGGACTGGTGGCCAAGCCCCAGGTGATCGACATCGAGACCATCCTCAAGGATTTCCCGATGGAAGAGCGCGTCTACCGCATGCGCTGCGTCGAGGCCTGGTCGATGGTCATCCCCTGGGTCGGCTTTCCGCTGGCAAGCCTGCTCGACCGGGTCGAACCGCTCGGCTCCGCCAAATATGTGGCCTTCGAGACCGTCGTGCGGCCCGACGAGATGCCGGGTCAGCGCGGGCTGTTCCAGCCGATGAAATGGCCCTACGTCGAGGGCCTGCGCCTCGACGAGGCACGCCATCCGCTGACCATCCTGGCAACTGGCCTCTATGGCGAGACGCTGCCGAAACAGAACGGTGCGCCGCTGAGACTGGTCGTGCCGTGGAAATACGGCTTCAAGGGGATCAAGTCGATCGTGCGCATCACGCTCACCGAAAACGAGCCGCCGGCGAGCTGGAACGTCATGCAGCCAAGCGAATACGGCTTCTATGCCAACGTCAACCCGGCGGTCGACCATCCGCGCTGGAGCCAGGCGACCGAGCGGCGGANNGCGAGGCAAGCGGCCTGTTCGGCGGAGCCCGAATGAAGACGCTGCCCTTCAACGGCTATGCCGACGAGGTGGCGGGGCTCTATACCGGAATGGACCTGACGAAGTTCTACTGAAGACACACAGCACGATGCTTCGCCCCCTGATCCGGCGCTGCACGAAACCTTCTCGCCTGCGGGGAGAAGGTGTCTGCCGCCCTTCCCTCTGGGAAAAGGATGCTGAGGGGCCAGTTGATACCGGAGAATGACGATGGCCATGCCCGCCCTGCCCGCCCGATACAAGCCGGCCTCCGTCTGGGCGCTCTATGTGATCGGCCTCATGCCGGGGCTCTACGCCTTCTATCTCGGCATTTTCGGCGGGCTCGGTGCCGATCCGGTGCGGGCCTTCGAGCACCTGCTCGGGCTCTGGGCGCTTCGGTTTCTGTGTCTCGGGCTCGCCGTCACGCCGGCGCGCGATCTCTTAGGTATTAACCTAATTGGCTACAGGCGCGCGCTGGGCCTTCTCGCCTTCTATTACGTCCTCGCCCATTTCGCCGTCTACCTGACCCTCGACCGCGGGCTGATCCTGACGTCGATCGCCGGCGACATTCTCAAGCGTCCCTATATCATGCTCGGCATGGCGGGGCTCACGATGCTGATCCCGCTCGCACTGACCTCCAACCGCTGGTCGATCCGCAGGCTCGGGCAAAAGTGGAACCGGCTACACAAGCTGGTCTATGCGATCGCGGCCGTCGCGGTGCTGCACTATGCGCTGTCGCTGAAGGTGATCACCGCAGAGCCCGCCTTCTACATCGCCGTGGTGATCGTCCTTCTGGCCTACCGGCTCGTGCGTCCGAAGATCATGGCGTGGAAACGGGCCAACAAGCCGGGCCACAGAGCCCTCCGCTCGCCGGTGGCATGCACCNNACCAATCAAAGTCAGCACAACCGCGGCCGCGCCACGACAGGGGCATCGATCCATGCGATAGACTCCGCACCAGTCCCCGGAAGGCCGGCGGCAATCACGTACGGAGACGTCCATGAAGGCGAAGGGCGCGGTTCTGTCTCTGGCCATGATCTCTCTGGCGGCCGCACTGCCGGCCCGGTCGCAAGACGGCATGACGATGACAACGCCGGTGTTCGGCCAGATCGTCTCCTATCAGTTGCCGCCGGGCTTTCAGCCGCGCTACGAGGATGCAAACGACCACGCCTATTTGCAGGAAGCCGTGCCGGCGGGGGAAACCGTCACCAACTGGTCCCAGATGATCACCATGACGGGCGTCAAGGACGCCGAGGGGCAGGCCCAGACACTGGAGGGCGCCGCCCAGGTGCTTGCAGGGCACTACCAGCAGGCCTGTGCGGAGACCTTCACCGGAACCTCATTCGGGGCGACAGAGATCAACGGTCTTACGGGGCTGGTGGTGTTTCTCGGCTGCGGTACCGTTGCGCCCGCCGAAGAGGGCCAAGACGCGCGGAGCGAAGCGGCCGTCATCGTCTACGTCAAATCGGACTTCGGTTATATCACGGTCCAATGGGCCGAGCGCGGCCCGCCCGTGGCCGCGCGCCCGGTCTACGACATCGACACCTGGAAGCCGCGCCTCGCCCAACTCCTGCCGATCCGCCTGTGCGACGCTGTCGACGGCGAAGCACCGCCTTATCCCAGCTGCAACGCGCAGCCATAGCAGGAATGCGCGACCGGCCATTGCGCCTTGCCAGGGGCGGGTCGCCGACGTTGCAGGCGGGCGTTCGCTGCGACACGCTCACCCTACCAGCCAGGCTGGTGGTCCTGCCTGTGCGCTGCCCGTCACCGCCGCTTCAACACAAGCGGCAAGGCCGGCGAAGCGCACCTGCTTGCCGCTGAGGCCGGGGCCGTAGTGGGCATATTTGCCGGAATTGGTGAGAATGGTCCGCGCGCCCGGCGGAACGATCGGCTGCATGACCGTGCACCAGCAGGCATCGCGCACGATGGTGGCGCCGAAGGCTTCGAGGGTGGTGGCGATGCCGGCCTCGACGATGCGGGCATGGGTCGCGCGGCTCAGGGTGACGGTGAGCGCCAGGTCCGCATGCTTCGTCCGGCCGGCACAGAGTTTGGCCAGAGCGTCGCACTCGTCGAAGGAAAAATGCGGATTGCCGAGCGCCACGAGATCGATCGTCTCGCCGGTGGTCGGGTTGAAGTGAAGCCAGTCGCCGGCGACGTCGCTGCGGCTTACCTTGACCGTCGGAAGCGCCCTACCCCCGGTCGCGGCGGAGAGCGTGGGCACCTCCGGCGTGACGCCGACGATGTGGAACATCGGTGCGGCCGAGGTCGTGGCGAAGGCGGCGCCGAAGGCCTTGAGGTCGTCGGCCGTCGGGTGAGCCCGCTCCAGGCCTGTGACGGCGGGGATGGCGTTCGGCGCCAGCATGCCGACCCGGNNACAGCGGCCAGAAGCTGTCGTCGCGGCCGTCCATCGCCTCGACCTCGACGACCAGCCGCGCCTTGCGGTTCTCGTCCAGATGACATCCGGCCTCGGGGGCGCGGCCGGTGAGCGCGATGCAGATGTCGAGGAAATCCGGATATTTCATCGTGCGGGCGCCAAGCACGCTATTGGCATAGACGACGGCGTTCGATTCGGCCCAGGCGATGTTCTCGCCTTCGGCCGGCGCGCCGTCCAGCTGGTAGGGCGCGCAGGTGAAGGTCGGCCGGGCGCCCATGCGGAGATAGGCATCGGCCAGCGCGCTTGCCGCCATCGAGAGTACAGGATCTGTGCCCTGCTCGCGCCAGCGCGCCTGGTCGGCGGAAATGGCATTGAGCGAAGTCGGCACGACGACCTTGCCGCCCCAGTCTGCGAGCTTTTCGGCAAAATCGAGGCTCGCCAGACCGGTATAAATGCAGCCGTCAACATGGACCTGGGCGACGTCGATCAATCACTCGGCGCCGAGCAGTTCGGCCATGCGCACGACGATCCGCATGGCGGTGCGCGTCGCCTGCGAAACGGAATCTGACAAAAGGTGTTGGTCCTGATCGCTCAGGACAAGGCTCGGCAAGGCTGCGGGCGGCGCCGCGTCGTCCGGTCCCTGGCTGGCGCCGGGCTCGGAAACCATGCCGGCCTCGATGCGGATCCTGTCCAGCCCGTCGAGGCGAGCGAAAGCCTGCGGACTGAGGACGGCGATCGGCATCGAACGGCCATACATTTCCTCGGCGACCATGACGCCGAGCGTCAGGATCTCCTCAGCCTGGGAAAAGACCATGCCGGCCGGCGCCTTGCCGTTGAGGATGAGTTGCATCAGCACGGCGCTGCCGGTGCAGGAACCGCGGCCACCGGGGATCGCCAGGATCGCGCCGGCAAGGCACCGGCCATGCAGCGGATGCGCCTGGTCGATCACCAGGCCGGTTTCCGGATCGACTCCGCCCCAGAAACTCAGCGCCGTGTCGGAAAAGAGCAGCGGCCCTTCGGCCGCGCCGTCGATCAGCAGGCGTGCGGGCGCGGCAAACGGCGCTCCCCCGAATTCGACTGACATGCGCTTCCCTTCCCCGATGACCGAACTCATCGACNNTAATCAAGCGCCAAGCCTTGCGCCCCGCACGGCCATGGGGTGTCATGGCGGCCGGCCGCGCTATGTGAAGAAAAAGTCCGGCGCGATGTCGAATCCATCCGCAGCCGTTCGTCATGACGGTACGCACCCCTTGGGAGCGCTGTTTCAGAAAAAAGGAGAATGAGAAATGCGTGTGATGGTGATGGTGAAGGCAACGGAAGACAGCGAAGAAGGCATCATGCCCAAGACCGAACTGTTCGAGGCGATGGGCAAGTTCAACGAGGAACTGGCCAATGCCGGCATCATGCTGTCGGGCGACGGTTTGAAGCCGTCGAAGCTTGGCAAGCGGGTTGCGTTCGACGGCGCCAACCGCCGGGTGATCGACGGTCCCTTCGCCGAGACGCGGGAACTGGTCGCCGGCTACTGGATCTGGGAGGTCAAGGACATGGCCGAGGCGGTGGAATGGGTCAAACGCTGCCCCAATCCGATGCCCGGGCCGAGCGAGATCGAGATCCGTCCGTTCTACGAGATGGCGGATTTCGCCGAGATCGCCTCGCCCGAGGGACAGGCACGCCATGACCGCGCCGGCGAGCGGCTCGCCGCGCGCGACGGCAAGTAGCGCTGGAAGCCGAAGCCGCGGCCGCAGGCACGGTCCCGCTGGCCGTTGACT
>DBUL01000170.1:20768-21069 GCA_002307905.1 Rhizobiaceae bacterium UBA1291 | reverse complement strand
CCCGCCCCGAAAGTACCGTCGAGAATGACCTTCCCCGGACCCGGCTCGAGCGCCGCCAGAACCTCGGAGAGGAGGACCGGAATGTGGCGAACCGATCCGCCACCGGCATCAGAAGAACCTCCGCCTGGATTCGCCGCCATTCCGTTTCCCCGTCCTATGAAGCCTGCAGCCCTCGCGGCCTGCGCGCTTCCCTCGCCGCCGCCTGCGCCTCGTGAAACGCCTGCGGCTGCCAAAGCTGAAAATGATCCGAGCGCCCGACGAAACAAACCTCCGTCGTGATGCCGGTGAAGTCCCGGATGAA
>DBUL01000170.1:0-20707 GCA_002307905.1 Rhizobiaceae bacterium UBA1291 | reverse complement strand
GCCGTTCGTAGCGATCCAGCAAGTCGGGGCCACCAATGCTGATGGCCGGAAAGACGAAATCCTGGATGCAGTAGAGCTCCCGGATATCGCGTTGCGCCAGCACAGCACGGAATACCGCAGGCACGGAAACCCGGCCCTTCGCATCGATCNNCGGCCAGGCCGCCACTGCAAACTCGACTCCACTCGCACCGCCCAACCGCCCGGTCGAGCCGGATGCCACCCCTGGCACCTGACCACAGACCCGTTCTCCGATGCGATTTCCGGGACTTCGATCAGCCCCTCAACGGTACAGTTATGGGATAGCATGGGACTACATGGGCGTCAATGGGACAGAGGGCTTCGCGATCCCGCCAGGGATTCAAATATTGATAAGCGGTTAAGCTTAACGAATGGTTAGAATCGCCTTTCCCATCAGCGCTTTATCGTCCCTTGACCTTGACCGGAGCTGGACACCCGTCAGACAAGTTTGTGATGCCTTTTCAAGGCACTAGATTTCCTGGTTGAATCGCTGGGGGAATCGGTCGGAAGAAGAGGAAAAAGCGCCAGTTGGCCTGTAAGCCGGGTTCTGTATGGCCCCGGTTTCCCGGAACGTGGCAGCCATTCATCTGGGACAGTATTTGCACACTGCCTCACGCAACCCACCCGGATGACTGGCCCGGAAACAGGCTGTGGCCGCGCTTGCGCGTGACCCGCGTCATCCCTATTCGGTCTTGCTCCCGGTGGGGTTTACCGTGCCGTCCCTGTTGCCAGCGACGCGGTGGGCTCTTACCCCACCCTTTCACCCTTACCTCGCGAACGAGGCGGTTTGCTTTCTGTGGCACTTTCCCTGAGGTCGCCCTCGCCGGACGTTATCCGGCACCGTATTTCCGTGGAGCCCGGACTTTCCTCACCCTACCGCCTTTCGGCATTGGTAAAGCGCGGCTGCCCGGCCAACTGGCAACGCGTGCATAGACGAGCGGATCAGCGATTGCCACCAAAAAGGAGTCCGTCATGGCCGCACGTCGCCGGATAGTGAACAATCAGCGGAAAGCGGGTCGAAAAACATCGCCATAGGCGGCCTCCTCGAGAGCGCCCGCCTCAAGCAGCGCCGCCCCGAGCCGGCCGATTTCGTCGGAACTCTTCGCCGCCGCTCCGCAACCGCCGGTCAATACGGCAATGCGCTCGCTGGCAAATNNGGCAAATCCGATTGCCGGATAGTTGCTCGGCGTAAACGACGTGACACAAGCCCCCATGCTGAGCGGCGCGTGAACGAGATCAGGAATGAGCCCTTCAATGATGCGTTTGAGGTGATCGCGGGTGCTGGCTCTGCCGCCGCTACGAAACCAGCCGCGGACATCCGGCTCTGTATCGAGCCTGAGATCGTCGGGATCGCCGCCGATCTTCAGATAGGTCTTGCCGTCCGGGTAGCGCACCGGCGGGAGGAGGTAGATGTGATCCTGCGGATCGTCGGGCTGATGGATCAGAGACGGCATGCCGGCATAGCGGGAAAGCTCGTGCTCAGGGATTTCGAAGAAGGCGACGGTGCGCGCATAAACCGATAGATCAATCGGCTTCGGCAAGAGATTCTCCGCAATGGAGAATCCGCCGGCGGCGAGCAGCACCTTCTCGCCCCTCACCTCGCGCCCCTCCGCCGTCGTGACCAGGACGCCGTCGCCGGCCTCACGGCTACTGGCGACGGTTTCGGCAATGATGGTTGCGCCATTCCGCTGCGCCAGACGCGACTGTGCCTCGACCAGACGGCGTGGATTGACATAGCCGGCATTGGCAGCCTCGAACACGCCTTCGCAGCGAGTGCCGAAGGAGAAATACGGAAAGCGCGCGGCCAGTGTCCCGTGGTCGATTAGTTCGGCATCCGCACCAACCCGTTCTGCAGCAGTGCAAATATCGGCGACATAGGGATCACGCCCGCCGCGTTTCGGCCCTACCATCAGGCAACCGCTATCGTGGAAGAAGTCGATCCCGCTCTCTGCTGCGATCGCGCCGTACCGGGCGATCGATCGATTGGCGAGCAGCGCCCAGACCGGGTCCGGATCAATGGTGCGCGTGATCCGGGCCTCGTCGTAGTGGCTGGGGAAGAGNNTCGTCGTAGTGGCTGGCGAAGACGCCCCCGTGCCGGGCGGGATCCTCAGGCTCGTCTGGCCCGATCAGCGCGACACCATCCGTTCGCCCCGCCAGATAGCGAGCAGCGGCCGCACCCAGCATGCCGCGACCGATGACGATGTACTTGAAGCGGTCAGCCATGCCATGTCCCCTATCGACGCAATTGCCGACAGCTTTTGCCGATCAAGGCGTTGCCGGCAAGTGCGGAATCGGAGATGGAGGACACAGTGTCCAAATTCCGCTGCTGATCAACAGACGACGCTGTCATGGAGACTGCGCGACGACGGCGATTCTGCCGCCATGTGCTGCGTCCAACCGAAGATCCGGGATGGAATCACGGCCAGCGCTTTTCACACCCTGGCCGTGCCTTGCGATTTACGAAGCGATCAGCGCCAGCACTTTGCCGCAATAGCGCTTAGACACCGGGTTCATCCGCTTGGCGCCATGGCCGGCATTGTATTTCAGGATGGTGGAGCACGTCTGGCCATTGCCCAGATCATGCGCCTTCGACAGGTATTTCATGCCGAAGCGAATGTTGGTTTCAGGATCATACAACCCCTTGGATGAGCCGGAATAGCCCATCATGCGCGCCGTCGCCGGCTTGATCTGCATGAGTCCGATTTCACCGGCGCTGCCGCGCGCCTTGGGATTGAAGTTGCTTTCGACCCTGACGACCGCATGGGCAAGTGCCACCGGAACGCCGTAGGTCTTGGCGTATTTGGAGATCAGGCTCGTGTAGGGGCTCTTGGAGAAGGAAGGCGCAGGATAGCCGGCCTCGCGGTTCACGGTCTTGAGCGGAGCCCTGAAGCTACGCTCCTCGTCGCCGGCCGAGGCCGTCATGGACGAGGACAAAAGAATACCGAGGCATGCCGCAGCAGCAACAATTCGCTTCATCATGTAAAAATCAGTCTCCGAACCAGAGAGGCGGGCGAACGTCCGTTCCGGACGCAAATCTTCCTCGTTCGCCCTACCCGTCAGGTAGGCCGCCGCCCATGCCCTCATCGTTGATATTTGCAAACACGGTCCGCAAAAACTGGGTGCCCGTGCCGCCGTTCAGTTCGTTCTTTAGAGCGGCGAAATAGGGAATTCGTGTGGCAGCGCAACAAATTGGCGTTTTACGCGTTTAGCGGACAGCGCGAAATCCGATGTTTTTCGCCTACAGTTTCAGGCGTAGCGCGGCAGCGTGGCAAGTAGCCGATGCAGGGTCTCGATCGTCGACATATCGGCGATCCCGTCGACGCGTTCAGGGCGGAAATGGCGCTGGAACGCGGCCACGACGCCTTCGGTCTTGTCGGAATATTCTCCGGTTATATCAATGTCATAGCCGTAGAGAGACAGCATCGACTGTAAGGCTTCCACCGGCTGCCCGTGGTCGCCCTTCTGGAAGAACCGCCCACCCTGCACCGGTACCGGCTCGACGAAGTGACCGACGCCCGCAGCATGAAGCCGTCCCCAAGGGAAATTTTCACCCGGATCGACCTTGCGAACCGGCGCCACATCGGAGTGTGCCAGCACCCTTTCCTGGGCGATATGTTGCCGCCGGCCGCAATCGAGACACAATTCAATGACGGCTTCGATCTGCCGATCGGGAAAACCCGGCAGCCCGGCGGGGTGCCCGCCATTGGCGATCTCGATGCCGATCGAGCGCGAATTGATGTCGGTCTCGCCTGCCCAGAAGCTTTTGCCCGCATGCCAGGCGCGCCGGTGCTCCGGTACCATCTGAACGATCCGGCCATCCTCATGGACGAAATAGTGGCTCGATACCTGGCTTTGCGGATCACAGAGCCAGGCAAGCGCACCATCATGCTCCGGCATTCCGGTATAGTGCAGGATAATCATGTCAGGGCGCGAGCCGCCGGCCCGCTCGCCGAAGTTGGGCGACGGCATCACGGTGGCGCCGGGGAAATCGGCGGGAAATGAGTTCATGCGGCGCGGCGTTCTTTCTCGATCGCCGAATAGGCGGCATTGAGCTTGGCCATACGGTGGTGGGCCACGGCATGGAACTCGCTCGGCACGCCGCGGGCATGCAGCCGATCAGGATGATGCTCGGCGGCAAGCGCGCGATAACGCTTGCGGATGGTGGCGAAATCGTCGGACGGCTGAACGCCCAGCACACCGTAGGGATCGCCGTCGAGATGTAGGTGCCGCTCGGTGATCGTCTGGAAGCGTTCCTCTGTAATTCCGAAGATTTCGGCGATGTGCGAAAGGAAGTCCATTTCCTTCTCATGCATCAGGCCGTCGGCCTTGGCGATGTGGAAGAGCGCGTCCACGATGTCCTCGAGTACAGGGCAGAAACTGTCACAGGTCCGGCAAAGGCCGGCGAGCCTCTGGGCATAGGCCTCGTAGCCTGCCACGTCCTGGCGCGCGAGATTGTAGAGGCGTGCGACATTCTTGGCTTCTTCTTCCGGAAAGTCGAAGATGCTGCGAAAGGCATCGACCTCGGCCGCGGTCACAACGCCGTCCGCCTTCGCCATCTTTGCAGACAGCGCGATGATAGCCACGGAGAAGGAAACACGGCGGCGCGTTTCGGGATCGCCCTCGAAAACTGTGCGGACCGCCTCGACCATACCCGACAGGACGCTGCCCGCTGCATCGCTTATAGCGCCCAGCAGACGATCCCACAACGATGCGATCTGTTCGCAGGCGAAATCGATAATCATCCATAAGCTTGATCAAAAAACACCAGAAAAAGCAAGTCAGGCAGGCCGCCAGCGACATTAAACTTTCTTCACATTCGATGCGAAATGCTGAACCAGGGGCGGCAGGTAGCCCGTCCCATGCTCGGCCTCACCCCAGGCCTGCGGTCGTTGGCCGGCGCTTCCCTGTTGTCGATTGCGAGACTGGCGATCTGTGGACCTTCACCGGGTCGCGCAGATCGGGTCCAGGCAGACCTTCGCCACACTGCTGAGCATTTTCACAAGCCCGCTCGGCAAGCAGGTCAACATTGAAACGATTATATTCGCAATCGCCGTGACCTCCATCATTTGAATGGGGTGAAAGGCCCGTATTTCCTGAACTTTTCCCTTTACAGCCCTATCCTTCTGTCGCATCCATTCGCGCGGAAAATCTGAATACGAACGGCGCCCGCAGCGGCGTCGAAGGAGGATCGATGGCCAAACAGAAAGTTGCAATGCTGACCGCCGGCGGCCTGGCGCCATGCCTCTCGTCCGCGGTCGGCGGACTGATCGAGCGCTACACGGACATCGCGCCGGAGATCGAGATGATCGCCTATCGTTCCGGCTACCAGGGCGTTCTGCTTGGCGACCGGATCGAGATCACCAAGGACATGCGCGAGAAGGCTCACCTGCTCCACCGCTATGGCGGCTCGCCGATCGGCAACAGCCGCGTCAAGCTGACGAACGCCACTGACTGCGCCAAGCGCGGCCTGGTGAAGGATGGCGAAAATCCGCTTCGGGTCGCGGCCGAACGCCTCGCCGAAGACGGCGTCACCATCCTCCACACCATCGGCGGCGACGACACCAACACGACGGCCGCCGACCTTGCCGCCTATCTCGGGGCCAACGGCTATGACCTGACCGTCGTCGGCCTGCCGAAAACCGTCGACAACGATATAGTGCCGATCAGGCAGTCGCTCGGCGCCTGGACGGCCGCCGAAGTCGGCGCCCGCTTCTTCGACCACGTCTCGAACGAGCAGAGTGCCGCCCCGCGCACGCTGGTCATCCATGAAGTCATGGGCCGCCATTGCGGCTGGCTGACCGCCGCGACGGCGCGTGCCTACATCAACCGCACGCGCAACAATGAATATATCGAAGGCTTGATGATGAACACCGAGCTCAAGAACATCGACGGGCTCTACCTGCCGGAGACCCATTTCGATCTCGACGCCGAAGCCGAGCGCCTGAAGGAGATCATGGACAGGAGCGGCTATGTGACGCTGTTCGTCTCGGAAGGCGCCTGCCTCGAGGAGATCGTCGCGGACCGCGAGGCCGCCGGCGAGGAGGTCAAACGCGATGCTTTTGGCCATGTGAAGATCGACACGATCAACGTTGGCAACTGGTTCCAGAAGCACTTCGCCAAACTGCTGAAGGCAGACCGCTCGATGGTACAGAAGTCGGGCTACTATGCCCGTTCCGCGCCGGCCAATTACGAAGATCTGCGCCTCATCCAGAGCATGGTCGACCTCGCCGTCGAAAGCGCGCTCAACAAGATCTCGGGCGTCACCGGTCACGACGAGGACCAGGGCGGCCGCCTGCGCACGATCGAGTTCCCGCGCATCAAGGGTGGCAAGGCCTTCGATCTCGACACCCCTTGGTTCCACGAGGTCATGGACTATATGGGTCAGAAATTCCGCCCGGCCAATTGACGACAAGGACGAAAGCTGGCTTGCTCTTCAAGTGGAGGACTGGATAGATGTCACTTGAAACCTGGCTGGCTTTCGCTGCCGTCGCGGCGCTATTTCTTGCATCGCCCAGTCGCGTCACGTTTCTCGTCGTATCCTACGCGCTCGGCCAGGGACGCAAGTCACTGTTCGCCACCCTCCCCGCACTTGTGGCCGGGGCATTCGTCGTGACAAGCGCAACCCTGCTCGCCCTGGCTGGCTTGCTTCACACCGTGCCGGAGATCCTCGACCCCGTACGCTGGCTCGGGCCGGCTTATCTTGTCTATGTTCTTGTTCGACTCTGGCGCACTCCCCGCGGGCAAGGGCCCATCGCGGACAACGACAATCTGCCCGAGAAGAAACCACTGCGAATCATGCGCCACGCCTTTGCGGTGACCGCGTTCAGCCGATGGAACTATGTCTTTGCCGCCACCTTGCTGACGCAATTTTTGCGCCCTGGCGCGTCGATGACGCAGGAGGCGGCGTCACTGGTCGGCACCGTCCTCACACTCGCCGTGGTGGTCTGGATCGCCGTAGCGCTCAGCGCAAGACCCATTCACCGCCGCATGCGACAGCGCATTCCCAAGCGCTTGACGAGCCGCCGCCACGACCCAGTCCTGATCGCCTCCGCCTCGGTGATTGCCGGCTATCGCAAGCTCGCTGCCTGAACCGATAGTCAGCTTGCCGCAATTTGGCCCATCCATTATGACAACGGAATGTTAACGGAGGGCGCTCGCTTGGCGTGCCGCCCGGGGATTGATTGGGAAGCCGGCATGTTCGCAAAGAAAAACTACGGATGGCATTTCGGCCTCGCATCCGTCCTGATCGCCGGTCTGGCCGGCTGCACCAGCAGCATGGAAGAAGCCGCAAAACAGGAACTGAAGGCCAATCCGGTNNGGCGGCCAGCACGCTTCCTGCACCAGCCGATCCGAATGCACCGGCCGAACTCGCGCCGATCATTCCCGGCACGGCCACCCCGGCACCCATTCCGACCTTCAAGGCGGTCGCTCTGACACATCCGGCTGCGAGCCCGGCGGCGATCGCCATGGCGGCGGGGCAGGAAAATATCGCCATCCAGACTGCGGCAATGCCGAATTCGCCGAATACGGTGACCACGCTGCAGATGTCGACGGATACCGCCGACCCGGCCGTGCTTCCGCCGGAGGTGACCGCGCAGCAGACGATCGTGCCGGCCGCCAAGCCCGCCGGCACTCCCCTCGCCTATGCCTCACCCTCGGCCGCCACATCGCTCGCCGCACTCGACTCCCAGTTCGATGTCACGCCGCCGGGTCCTGCCCCCTTGATCGAAACGATCACGCCGCAGACCTCCGGTCCGACCGTAATCAACGCGCTGATCAAGAAATACGCGGCGATCTACCAGATGCCGGAATCGCTGATCCACCGCGTGGTCAACCGCGAGAGCACCTACAAGCCGACGGCCTACAACAACGGCCACTACGGCCTTATGCAGATCAAGTATGCGACCGCCAAGTCGATGGGTTATGACGGCCCGGCCTCCGGCCTGTTCGACGCGGAAACCAATCTGAAATACGCGATCAAGTATCTCAAGGGCGCCTGGCTCGTCGCCGACAAGAGCCATGACGGTGCCGTCCGGCACTATTCCCGCGGTTTCTATTACGATGCCAAGCGCAAGGGCATGCTGCACGTCCTGCAGCCCGATTTCATGTGATCGACCCTTGCTGACCTTTGCCACGTCGCCGGCTTTTTTGTAGGATTTCGGCGCGACAATCACCTCCCTCGCCCCACTCAGCGGAGCGCGTCGGCAACCGCCTTCACCAGAGACTGCGGCCGGTAGCCTAGTTTCGACGGGGTGAGCCCCAGGCGAACGACGACGAGCCGCTCGGACGGTATGATCGCGACCGCCTGCCCATCATGTCCCAGCAGCCAGAAGGTCTCAGGCGTCAGGCCGAAGCGCTCGTCAGGCTCGTCGCCCGGCCCCACCTGCCAGGCCTGGATTTCGGTGTAGCGCCCGCCGGACGCGGTCGTCGGCCGCTGCATCGCCACGACAAACCCCTCCGGCAGCAGCCGCTCCCCGTTCCACACCCCGTCGTCGACGAGAAACTGACCAAAGCGCGCCCAATCCCGGGCGGTGGCATAGAGATAGGAACTGCCGACGAAAGTGCCGCCGGCATCGGCCTCCAGTACCGCGCTCGCCATGCCCAGCGGATCGAAAAGGGCCTTGCGCGGATAGGCGAGCGCCTGCCCGGGGTCGGGAAGCCGGCTCATCCAGATACGGGCGAGCAGCACGCTGGTGCCCGATGCATAGCTGAATCGCTCGCCCGTGCCGGCAAGCACCGGCTTTGCCAGGCTGAAGCCTGCCATGTCCGGCTCGAGATAGAGCATGCGGGTGACGTCGGTGACGTCGCCATAGTCCTCGTTGAACTCGAGTCCGCTTTCCATCGCGAGAAGGTCGCGCAGCCGGATCGATGCGTAGGGCGCATCGCTCCATTCCGGGAAGAGCCGCGTATCGTCCAGACCGAGGCGCGCCTCCTTAAGCAGCCTGCCGACAATCGCTGCATTGACGGTTTTTGCCATCGACCAGCCGAGCAAGGGTGTGGAGGCGGAGAATCCCTGACCATAGGCTTCTCCGACGATCCGTCCGTCCTTGACGACGACGACGGCTCGCATGCCGGGACCGCCGAGGTCCGCGTCGGAAAGAAGTGTGGCAATGCGCCCATCAACCGGCGTGGTCCCCTCGCCCTCAGGCCAGGGCGCACCGGTATCCGTGACCGTACGGGGCTCAGCTTCCGGCGCGACGACGGTCAGCGCGGCCTCGAGGTCACCATCCGGAACGCTGGCGCAGCCGAGGCCTTCCCGATGGACGGCTGTGCTGGCGGCAAAGACCCCCAGCATACGCGCCGTGACGATCCTGTTCTCCGTGTCGACATCGACACCGACCAGCTTGAGCAACGGATGGCCGGGTGCCTGGACGTCGAGTGCCAGCACCGCCTGGGGATCGCGTCCGGCGAGGAAAACATTGGAGCAGACGATCTTTGCCGCATAGCCCGTGCCGACCCTCAGAAGTTCGGGCGGAGCAGCCGAGAGCCAGACAATCAGGCCGGTCACCAGCGTGATGAGAGCGAGCACTCCTCGCCTCAGCACCTTCACGAGCAGCCGCATAAAACTCTCCTCTGCCGATTTCGACCCATGCAAGCAGGAATTGCCGCAGCAGGAAAGCCAGTAATGCCATCTTCACGCCGCTTGCTCACTGCTATTTGGCCGACGATGTCGGTCCGGACCAACCAACAGCCCGCGTCATTAAACTGTAGCAGTGCGCGGCTAAACGCCATCAACGTTAAATGGATGGCTGACAAAGATGACCGATGTTGCGCCCGATGCCGGCTTTCGCAAGAACCATAAACTGAAGAACGCCTTGCTCCAGCACAAGCCGCTCAGCCGCGACGGTCTGTCGGAACGCCTGTTCGAGCTCCTCTTTTCCGGGCTGGTCTATGCCCAGATCTGGGAGGACCCGGAAGTCGACATGGAGGCCATGGAACTTGCCGAGGGCCATTCGATCGTGACGATCGGTTCGGGCGGCTGCAACATGCTCGCCTATCTGTCGCGCCACCCCTCCCGGATCGACGTGGTCGACCTCAATCCGAACCATGTCGCGCTGAACCGGCTGAAGCTTGCCACCTTCCGCCACATGCCGGATCACGAGACCGTGGTGCGCCAGTTCGCCGGCGAGAGAAACCGCACCAACAGCCGCAATTTCGACCGCTACGTCGCCCCCAATCTCGATGACTGGACGCGCACCTATTGGAACCGGCGCGGCCTCGACGGCAAGCGTCGCATCGCCGCCTTCGACCGCAATTTCTGCCGCACCGGCCTGCTCGGCCGCTTCATCGGCGCAGGGCATCTCTTGGCGCGCCTGCACGGCGTCGACCTGACCGAGATCACCAAGACGAAATCGCTCCGCGAGCAGCGCCAGTTCTTCGACAACCGTATCGCGCCGCTGTTCGAAAAGCCGCTGATCCGCTGGATGACCCGCCGCAAGAGTTCCCTTTTCGGCCTCGGCATTCCGCCGCAGCAATATGACGAACTGGCCAGCCTCTCGGAAGGCGGCACGATCGCCCCCGTTCTGCGCCACAGGCTGGAAAAGCTCACCTGTCACTTCCCGCTGAAGGATAACTATTTCGCCTGGCAAGCCTTTGCCCGCCGCTATCCGCAGCCGCACGAAGGCGCACTGCCAACCTATCTCAAAGTGGAGAACTACCCGGCGATTCGCGCGAATTCTGGGCGGGTGACTGTCCATCACGCCAGCTTCACCGAACTGCTGACCTCGAAGCCGGCCGGCAGCGTCGACCGCTACAGCCTGCTCGACGCCCAGGACTGGATGAACGACGAACAACTCGCCGATCTGTGGGCCGAGATCACCCGGACCGCCGCCCCGGGCGCCCGCGTCATCTTCCGCACCGCAGCCGAAAAAAGCGTCCTCGATGGGCGCCTCTCGGATGCCCTGCTCAGCCGCTGGACCTATCACGCGGAGCGCTCGCAGGAGCTGAACAAGCAGGACCGTTCGGCGATCTATGGCGGCTTCCACATCTACGAGAGGATGGCCTGATGGTCGTCCCCTCGACCGAGCCCCGCCTCGATACCGAACACGCCGCGCGCATGGACGGCATGTATCGCTACCAACGGCACATCTACGATCTGACACGCAAGTATTACCTCTTCGGCCGCGACCGGATGATCGCCCGCCTCGACGTGCCGCGCGACGGCACGCTGCTGGAAGTCGGCTGCGGAACGGGGCGTAATCTTCTGCTGGCACACCATATCTATCCGGCGGCCCGGCTCTACGGGCTCGACATTTCCGCCGAAATGCTGGTCTCGGCCAGAGCCAATTTCCGCGGCAAGCCGGTCAAGCCAATGCTCGAGGTGGCGGATGCCACGACCTTCACCGCCGCGACCTTCGACGTCGAAGGCTTCGACCGGATCATGATCTCCTATGCCCTATCGATGATCCCGGATTGGGAAAAGGCGATCGACGCTGCGCTTGCCGCGTTGAATCCCGGCGGTTCGCTGCACATCGTCGATTTTGGCCAGCAGGAGCGCCTTCCCTGCTGGTTTCGCACCATGCTGCAAGCATGGCTCACCCGTTTCCACGTCACCCCGCGCGCGACACTGAAGGCGGTGCTCGAAGCCAGGGCCGATGTGGTCAAGGGGCGTCTGGAATTCGAACCAATCGGTCGCGGCTATGCCTGGCATGCGGTCATTCGCACCTCAATTGCCTAAGACCAGTTGTAAATAACCGATATTTAAGGATGATGGAGACAAATGGAGGTTCGCGCCTCTCCTGTGCTTGCGTGGGCGCGCGCCACACCGGGGCATGACCTCAAGTTAGATTTATTGGATGTTCCATGCGGTGGCTTCTTTCTGTCCTCCTGCCGATCACGCTCACTTTCAGCGGTTGCACCTCCGCCAGCTATGACCTGCTGGAGACCGCATCGATTGCGGCGCCGCGCTTTGAGGACAAGGACCCGCAGAATTTCGGCGGCAAGACCCCGCACAAGCACAATGTGCACGGGATCGACGTGTCGAAGTGGAACGGCGACGTCGACTGGGTGAAGGTTAAGAAGTCGGGCGTCGCCTTCGCCTTCATCAAGGCGACCGAGGGCAAGGACAGGGTCGATTCGCGCTTCCAGGAATACTGGCGCCAGGCCGCAGTCGCCGGCATTCCGCATGCGCCCTATCACTTCTATTATTTCTGCTCCACAGCCGACGAGCAGGCCGACTGGTTCATCCGCAACGTGCCGAAGGCATCGATGCACCTGCCGCCGGTGCTCGACGTCGAATGGAACCCAACCTCGCCAACCTGCCCTTACCGTCCGGGCGCCCTGACCGTACGCTCCGAGATGAAACGCTTCATGGACCGCATCGAGGCGCATTACGGCAAGCGGCCGATCATCTACACCTCAGTCGACTTCCACCGCGACAATCTCGAAGGCAGCTTCCAGGATTATCATTTCTGGGTCCGCGCGGTCGCGCAGCATCCGGAGGAAATCTATCCGGCCCGCCGCTGGGCTTTCTGGCAGTATACGTCCACTGGCGTCGTCCCGGGCATCAAGGGCAATACCGACATCAACGTCTTTGCCGGCACGGAGAAGAACTGGAAGAACTGGGTCGCCGCCGTCTCGAAGCACTGACCTTCGTGGCTTCGCCGCGAAAAATGTCGCGTTCAGCGTGGTTTTTCCGCGACGATCTCGCTTTCGTCAAAAAGTCGGCCAATATCGTCTCTGTATCGTTTCGCCCGGCTGTGCCTCGCGACCGGGTCGATTAGCAAAGCCATTCACCGCCAGCCTCGCAAGGATGCTCCCATGAAGTCCCCCTCCCGCCTCGCTCTTGCCCTGACCGCCTTTCTCGCCACGAGCTCTCTTGCCGCTGCACAGCAGTGCGGCGGCGATCTTGGCGCTTTTCTTGAGGGCGTGAAGGCCGAGGCAGTCGCCGCAGGTGCGTCGTCCGAGGCTGCGGAGGCGGCACTCGCCGGCGCGCAAATCGACCAGAAGGTGTTGTCGCGTGACCGGTCGCAGGGTGTCTTCAAACAGACCTTCCTCGAATTCTCGCAGCGCACCGTCAGCCAGTCCCGGCTCGACATCGGCCGCCAGAAGATCAAGCAATATGCCGAGGTCTTCGGCCGTGCCGAACAGGAATATGGCGTTCCGGCGGGCGTGATCGCCGCATTCTGGGCGATGGAAACCGATTTCGGCGTTGTCCAGGGCGACTTCAACACCCGCAACGCGCTGGTCACACTCGCCCATGACTGCCGCCGTCCCGAGCTTTTCCGTCCGCAGCTCCTGAACCTCATCACCATGGTCCAACACGGCGATCTCGACCCGGCCACCAACACCGGTGCCTGGGCCGGCGAGATCGGCCAGGTGCAAATGCTGCCGAAGGACATCGTCGCCTTCGGCATCGACGGCGACGGCGATGGCCATGTCAACGTGAAGCAGAGCGCCCCGGACGCCATCCTGACCGCGGCCAAGTTCATCGAGCATCTTGGATTTCGCCGTGGCGAGCCATGGATCCAGGAGGTCGTCGTTCCTGAAAATCTCCCCTGGGAAAAGTCGGGCTTCGGTAGCAGTATGACCGCCGCCGATTGGTTCGCGCTCGGCGTACAGCCGCGCGACGGCAACACGGGCTTCGGTGCACTACAGGCCTCGCTCGTCCTGCCGCAGGGCCGCAAGGGACCGGCCTTCATCACCTATCCCAACTTCAACATTTATCTGGAGTGGAATCAGTCGTTCATCTACACGACCTCGGCCGCTTATTTCGCCACGCGGCTGATGGGCGCCCAGCCCTATCAAAAGGGTAATCCGGAACAGGGGCTCGACGACGCAGCGATGAAGGCCCTGCAGACCAAGCTGCAGGCCATGGGCCATGATGTTGGCAAGATCGACGGCATCCTCGGCTCCGGCACGCGCGTCGCCATCCAGAAGGAACAGCAGCGCCTCGGCATGCCTGCCGACGGCTGGGCAACGCCAGCCCTTCTCGGCGCGCTCTGACGCGGCCAGGGGCGGTGCAAGTCCTTGCGCCGCCCACAACGTGCAACGATCGTTGACAGGCAGCATATTTCGGGTGGTCCGGTTTACGCCCTTAGCCTAAACCTCGCTCCAGTTCTTTGCCCTGGAGCCTGCCCATGCCGTCCGTCGCCCCGCCCCGCCTCAATGCCACGACCTGGTCGTTGCTCGCGCTGCTCGGACTGATCTGGGGCGGCTCGTTCTTCTTCGGCCGGGTCGCGGTGCCCTATGTCCCACCGGTGACGCTCGCCTTCCTGCGGCTGTCCATCGCTGCATTGGCGCTGCACATCTACTTGCATGGGCGCGTGGATCTCTACCGCTCGCTGTGGCAGCGCTGGCCGGCCTTCCTTCTGCTCGGCCTGATCAACAACGCCATCCCACACACACTCATTCTCTTTGGCCAGACGGAAATCGGCGCGGGCCTTGCCGCCATTCTCAACGCCACCACGCCGATCTGGACCGTGCTGATCGCCAACCGCCTGACCGCCGACGAGAAGCTCTCATCCGCCAAGCTCGCCGGCACGCTGCTGGGGTTTGCCGGCACCGCCGTGCTGATCGGCCCGAGCGCGCTGAAGGCCAGCGACATACCGCTCTGGGCCCTCATGCTGCCCATTGCCGCGGCGATTTCCTATGGCTTTGCCGCGACCTATGGCAAACGCTTCCGCGATCTGCCCGCGCCGGTGACAGCGACCGGCCAGTTGACGGCGTCCTCGCTCATCATGCTGCCGGCCGCGCTGCTGGTCGACCATTCCTGGCAAATTCCCTTTCCCCCGCTCGAAGCCGTCGCTGCGATTCTGGCGTTGGCGCTGATCTCCACCGCATTCGGCTATATCCTCTTTTTCCGCATCATGGCCCTTGCCGGCGCCACCAACGCATCGCTGGTCACGCTGCTCGTGCCGCCGAGCGCGATCCTGCTTGGCGCGCTGTTCCTCAACGAGACGTTGGAGCCCCTTGACCTCGCCGGAATGCTGCTGATCGGCGCGGCCCTGCTTGTCCTCGATGGCCGTCTGCCGGTGTTTCGCCGCAGCGCAACATAAGTGGCCAAAGCACCGCGCTGTGCCTATTGGGAGCGGTTCGCGAGCTTTGCCGATCACGCTTGTTAATCAACATTAACAAACGCTGAAATTAGACAAGCGGTTGAATTTTCTACAAAAGGCCAAGGGTGCGACAAGTTATCCACCGTCTGCAACGGCACTGCAGCACATTAATCGCTTTCCTTGCGACACAAATCCGACATATTATCTAACGGTCAACACAAGGAGGCAGACATGGGACTTACAAACTCTCTCAATGTCCTGATCGTCGGTGCGGCGTTTGTGTTCATTGCCACAATGCTGTTCATCTGAACCACATGAGTTGAACAAGGCCTCGAAGGAACCGTCAGCGGTCAGGCCCCGAACAAGCCAATAGAGCTTTCCAGTTTCATGAAGAAAGGCGCATCATCCGTTCGGAGATGCGCCTTTCTCGTTTTGGCCGGAGGGCATTTACGTCACGCCGCGGCACCCGCCCCTTCGCTCGCCCGGCCCTGTGGTTCGAGACCGAGATTGTGAAGCGTTGCGCTGACCAGAGCCGAGCGGTTCATCGTGTAGAGATGGAAATCCCCAACGCCACGCCGCAGGAGGTCCTCGACCTGCTCAGCCGCCACTTCGGCCGCAACCTCGGCCCGGGCCTGCGGCTGCTCGTCTAGACCGGCGAAACGCTTGTCGAGGAAGACCGGAATGGTCGCACCGCACATCGAGGCGAAGCGCTTCAACTGGTTGAGGTTCTGGATCGGCATGATGCCGGGGACGATCGGGATTGAAATGCCGGCCGCCCGCACTCGCTCGAGGTAGCGCTCGAACACATCGTTGTCGAAGAAGAACTGGGTGAGAGCGCGGCAGGCGCCATTGTCCACTTTGCGCTTCAGCATGTCGATGTCTGCCGCCTCGTCCGGGCTTTCCGGGTGCTTTTCCGGATAGGCCGACACCGAAATCTCGAAGTCACCCAGTTCGCGCAGACCGGCGACCAGTTCGGCGGCATTGGCATAGCCACCCGGATGTGGCTGGTAGGCCGTGCCCATGCCGTCTTGCGGATCGCCCCGAAGTGCTACGAAGTGCTTCACGCCGACGGCGCGGAACTGTTCGACCACCTGGTGCACCTCCTCCTTCGTCGCCCCAACGCAGGTCAGGTGCGAGGCGGTGCGAAGCGGCGTCTCGGCAATCAGCCGCTTGACCGTCTCGTGGGTCGGTTCACGCGTCGTGCCCCCTGCGCCATAGGTCACGGAGACGAAGTCGGGGGCCCAGGCGCAAAGCTCGTCCACCGTCTTCCATAACTGGTCAGCCATGTCCGCCGACTTGGGCGGAAAGAACTCGAAGGAGTAACGCAGGCGCTGGCCGGTCGCGTCTTTTCGATCGTGCATGATTGCCATTCACCTTCTCCCGGTCTGGTCGGTGGTCCCGTTGTTGGTCGCTGCGGAGGACTCGGCGCCCTGGCGGGCGAGCCAGATGGTGACGGTTAGCCCCTTGCTTGCCGAGCTTCCCGGAGGCAAGTCCACGGTCTTCTCGACCGTCAACCCATACTTGGACAACCATTCGGCCATGGTCTGGTGCGAGAAGCCGAGCCGCAGATGCGCATGCTCGTCGCGCAGATACTCGAGCGAATGCGGTGCAAGGTCGATGATGACCAGCCGCCCGCCGGTCCTCAGCATGCGGCTCGCTTCGGCCAGCGCCAGTTCGGGCTGGACGAGGAAGTGCAGCACCTGATGAATGATGACGATGTCGTACTCGTTGCCGTCGAGCGGCAGGTTGAGGATGTCGCCATGACGCACCGACGCCTTGAGAACGCCGGCCTTGTCGAGATTGGCGCGCGCCACCGCGAGCATGTCGCGGCTGGCATCGATGCCGGTGGCGCGGCGGTAGCTGTTCTGCAGAAGTTGCAGAATCCGGCCCGTGCCGGTGCCGAGATCAAGCAGCGCATCGACGGTATCCGTGCCGATGAGTTCGAGCAGCTTGGCCTCGACGGCGGTATCATCGACATGCAGGCGCCGCAGTTCGTCCCATTCAGAGGCATTGAGCTTGAAATATTCCTGGGCACGCTCGGCGCGGGTCCGCTTGACGGCAGCAAGACGTTCACCATCACGCAGGAGCACGGCATCGTCCTCGCAGGTGGCCGCCAAGAGGGTATTGGCGAGCGCTGCGGCATCACCGTCCTGCTTGAGCCGGAAATAGGCCCAGGCGCCCTCCTGATAACGGTCAATGAGACCGGCCTCGGTCAGCAGCTTAAGGTGACGGGAAATGCGCGGTTGGGATTGACCGAGAATGTCGGTCAGGTCGGTGACCGTCAGGTCTCCCGCCGAAAGCAGCGCCAGCAGTCGCAGGCGCGTCGGCTCCCCAGCCGCTTTCAGAAGCTCCACCAAGGCATCGACGCCGAATTTCATGTTTGCCGCCATAACGTACCCAATCAAGATATAAACATATCTTTATGTCGGCACGGCGGCCTGTGCAAGAGCAAATCATCAACCGATGGCGAAGATTCCACGCAGCAGGGGATCAACCACAGATTTCGGATTCAAAAAAGGCGACTGCGCGTGGCAGTCGCCTTTCCGATCTAATCACCAAGGACGGATTGTCAGAATTCCTGCCAATTCTCGCTCTGTTGAGCCAGCGCCGCATTGCCTTGGCTGGCGAACACTGGACGAGCTCGGCTCGGCATTGGCCGCGGAGCCTGGGGAACCGGCCGCTGCGCGGAGCGAGCGGGACCGGTATCGGTAGCCTGAACGGATTGCCGAAGCTCATGGCCCGTGCGGAAGCGCGACAGGAGTTCCGCTAGCCGCCCGCTCTCCTGGGCGAGGCTGGCGCCTGCAGCATTCATCTCCTCGACCATCGCCGCATTCTGTTGCGTCGCCTGGTCCATGTGGTTGACGGCGGTGTTGACTTCGCCGAGACCGACGGACTGTTCCTGCGCCGCCGTCGAGATCGCCCCCATGTGGCTGTTGATAGACAAGACGAGTTCGGCGATGGACGAAAGCCCCTCACCCGTGTCGTTGACCAAGCGGACGCCTTCACTGACTGCGGCTTCGGAATTGCCGATCAGCGCCTTGATCTCCTTGGCGGCATTGGCCGAACGCTGCGCCAGTTCGCGTACTTCCTGGGCGACCACGGCAAAGCCCTTGCCGGCATCACCGGCACGAGCGGCCTCGACACCGGCGTTCAGCGCCAGCAAGTTCGTCTGGAAGGCGATTTCGTCGATCACGCCGATGATCTGCCCAATCTGGCGGGACGAATCCTCGATGCGGCTCATGGCTGAGACAGCATTGTTGACGACCTCGCCGGACTTTTCGGCGCGCTGGCGGGTGGTCTCTACCAGATCACGGGCTTCCGCCGTGCGTTTGGACGTGGAGACGACATTGGAAGTGATCTCCTCAAGAGCCGCGGCAGTCTGCTCAAGCGAGGCAGCCTGCTGCTCGGTGCGCTTGGCGAGGCTGTCCGACGCCTGCGAGATCTCGCCCGATCCGCTGGTCACGGTGCCGGCGACCTGGCCGACGCTCTGCATGACCTCGCGCAACTGGCGCACCGACGTATTGAAGTCGTGGCGCAGAGCCTCGAACTGCGGCGCAAACTCTTCCTCGATCGCGGTCAGGAGATCGCCAGCGGCGAGCCGCTGCAGGCCGGCAGCCAGCGTGCTGGTCGCACGGCTTAGACGCGCTTCGGCCTCGGCTTCGGCCCGCGCCTGCATCTCGGCACGCTCGCGTTCGGCGGCGATGCGGTTCTGCTCCGCGCTTGCCTCCAGTTCCGCGTTGCGGATCGCCGCCTGGCGGAAGACCTCGACCGAACGGGCCATGCCACCAATTTCGTCGGCACGTTCAGCATAGGGGATCACGCTTTGCGTGTCGCCGTCGGCCAGCAACTTCATGCGCTCGCCGATGCGGTTGATCGAACCGGACAGAACGCGGGCAATCACGATGGTAAGGCCGATCACGGCCAGTACCGCCGCGGCCACCCCGGCAATCAGGACCATCAGACGTGTCTGTGCCGCAGCCGACTTGTCTGCGATCATCTGGGTCATGCGCTCGCCTGTCCGGGCAATCAGATCGGAGACGAAAATACGCCTGTCGTCATGAGCTGCGATCCACGCCTCAAGCTCGCCCTCGGACGCTGTATAGGACTCATTCGTCAGCATCGCCTGGCGCAGCGTTTCAATCCGCCTGCCCGTCGGCTGTTGGAAGTAGGCACGATAGTCGGAGACGAGGTCAGCGGGCACGGATTCGGTGACCACCTTGTCATAGGACTTGATCAGCATATCGCTGCGGTGGACCATGGCGAAAGCGGGCGGTTCCAGCGTGCCGGCCTTGAGATAGGCCTGGCCGAGGCGATTGAGCATCTGGTAGGCGTCGCTCACCTGCATGAAGGCAAAGTAACCGGAAATCGCGGCCGAAAGCTCGTGGTCCTCAGAAAGGGTGGCAGCACGGCGGGTCAGTTCCGAACCCGCGGCAACGATCGGCTGCACGATCTCAAGGGCGAGCAGCGGCGCGGCGGTGCCGTCATCGGTCTTGGTGCGATATTCGGCCAAGCGCGACAACTTTTCGTCAAAGGCCCGCTTGAGCAACTCAAGGCCAGGATCATCGTAGCCCTGGGCCAGAACCTCGCGATAGCTCGCCTCGATCGAAGCAGCGACCGCATCCGTCCGGGCTCGGCGTTCAGCCCGCTGGGCCGCCGACGCGCCGGTTTCGGCAGGACCGGCCAGGCCCATTGCAATACCGCTCTTGGCGAGATCGGCGAGCCGCACGGCCCGCAACAATTCATCGCTCTCGCGGTAGGAGATCAGGCTGAGCCAACCACCGAGCACGAGCACGGCAACTAGGGGCACAGCCGCTAGGCTAGTCAGAAGACTGCGGAAAGATAGGGTTCCGAGTAAAGTGCGCATCCAAATCCTCTTGAAGATATTTCCAGGTCGTCATGACTGTGGCGAGTGACCGGAAAAAGGGGGGGCATGGCACTCCGATAAAAAGCATGCTGCGCAAATCTTGAGATTGTCTTTATGTGACGACATAATTCGCAGATCAAGCAAGCTACCGCAAACCCGCGCGACGCAAGCGCGCGGGCCTCAAGCCCAACAAAAAACCCCGGCGAACCGGGGTTAATCGTTGGATTTCCTTGCTTAGCGCGTCAGGCGCTTGTAGCTCATTCGCGTCGGATTGAGCGCGTCGGCACCCAGGCGACGGACCTTGTCCTTTTCATAGTCCTCGAAGTTGCCTTCGAACCACTCCACGTGACCATCGCCTTCGAAGGCGAGGATATGGGTCGCCAGGCGGTCGAGGAACATGCGGTCGTGAGAGATGATGATCGCGCAGCCGGCGAAGTTTTCCAGGGCGTTCTCGAGCGCGCCGAGCGTTTCGGTGTCGAGGTCGTTGGTCGGTTCGTCGAGCANNGGCCGCCGGACAGGTTGCCGACCTTCTGCTGCTGGTCGCCACCCTTGAAGTTGAACGCTCCGCAATAGGCGCGGGAGTTCATATCGAACTTGCCGAGCTTGATGATTTCGGCCCCGCCGGAGATCTCCTCCCAGACGGTCTTGTTGCCGTCCAGCGCGTCACGGCTCTGGTCGACGTACCCCAGCTGGACGCTGTCGCCGATGCGGATCGTGCCGCTGTCGGGCTTCTCCTGGCCGGTGATCATGCGGAACAGCGTCGTCTTGCCGGCGCCGTTCGGGCCGATGACGCCGACGATACCGCCCGGCGGCAGCTTCATCGTCAGAT
>DBUL01000132.1:30544-43662 GCA_002307905.1 Rhizobiaceae bacterium UBA1291 | reverse complement strand
ATCCCACAAATAGGAAATGCCGGCGCGTAGCCGGCATTTCCTATTTGTGGGAGCTGCTTGTCAGTTATCCTGCAGAACAGCATAGAAGCGGCGGCGAAACCCTTGCGCCCTCCTCCTGCCGCTGCTCGATCAGCGCAACAGGAAGATGCCGGC
Source organism: Rhizobiaceae bacterium UBA1291 (assembly GCA_002307905.1). Lineage (GTDB taxonomy): Bacteria > Pseudomonadota > Alphaproteobacteria > Rhizobiales > Rhizobiaceae > Allorhizobium. The sequence continues at coordinate 43,509 of DBUL01000132.1, read as the reverse complement.
AAAGGTCAGAACGATGAGAACGATCAGGCCGCCGAAGAAGCCGGCGCCAGCGAAGAAGCCGGCCGCCATCGCGATCAGCAGCGCTACGAGGAAAACGGTGCTGTACTTGGTCGCAGCAATGAAGAGATCATAGGTCTTTTCATGCTCGTTGTAGTTCATCGGAGCACCGGTTTCGGCCGGACCGCTGTGGTGTTCGCTCATGATCTGTCTCCCCTTGGGTCGGCCGGATCAGGCCTGTGGCTGCCCGCCGACTTGGATTTCGTCAGGTGCAGGACGCGCCGAAGACGCTTCCTCCTATTTCCGCCTTACACAAAGCTGGAAGGGAGTGCAATCAGGCGCATGTGGCATTCCTCAATAATGCACGCCTGCAACCGCTCCTGGGATGTGCCCCGCAGCCACCAACCGTGCCGAAGGCAGAACGGTGAGCGACGGGAGCACATGCGCTCTGTCACGGCCGAACATAAGGCGGCGCTCGTGTTCCCCCGAATTAAAGAATGGATAGCGTTCCAGCAGCTTTTGTCCAGTCGTATGGGTGTTCGTGGCCAGCAACGTGAGCTCCAGCCCATAAATTTCAGTCATCCGGCGGTCGATGATCGTGTCGGCATAGAAGACACGCTTGTAGAATGCCGCATGAGGCGGCCTGACGTGCTGCAGCACGCGATCCGCCTTGAAGTATGCAGCCGCCACGATGCTCGGCCTCAGCGTGATATATGGCAGCACCGGAAGCTCTGCCGCGACCTGCGGTTCTACGGCGAAACGTGCCGGATCGATAAGGGTAAGGCCTGCCTCAAGGAAATCGTCGATTGCATCCGGAAACACGCCAGATGATTGTGCCACCGGGTGGCTCGGCGTTACGTAATGCAGTCGCACGGTGCTTACCAATTGTTCGAAATAGTAGACGCCAAAGACATAGGCATGATCATCGAAATCGATATCGTCGAGCAGAGTGCCGGCGCCGACTGGCAACACATCGGCCGCCTTGTAGGCGCGATATCGGAGCCGCTCGATCTCGCCGAAATCCTCGCTGCTTTCGATCCTGCGATACTCGATATTATCGAGCAGCGACATAAGCCGCGCAGCAAAACTCTCGGGCATCTGAGTGCGTACGTTCATTCGACGGCCTCGCGGTTTACGTTTCGTTAACCAACGTTAGCGAACCACGTGAGGTTGCACACTTGCGAAAATTAGTAGTGCGACGATTTACCGTTTATTAGGGTTAACAAATGCTTAAGAAACATAGTTAACCAATGGTTGCACCCGAGTTTTCTAATCATAATCTAGGGGGGCGCGCGAGGCCGAAGGTCGCAAAGAGCGTCAGGCCACGTGGGCTGGATGGACCGAAGTCTGCTTCTTTTCCGCCTGTTCAGCGAGATCAGCCACGGCATTCGAGGCAATCGGCATCGAAAAGACGTAGCCTTGAATGAGATCCGCACAATTGTATTTGGCGAGCAACGCCAGTTGTTCGCGGGTCTCCACCCCTTCGACGACAATGCCGAGATCAAGCTGGCGTGACAGGTTCACGATGCCACGCAGGAGTTTGAAGCGTTTGGCATCCTCTCCGATGTCGCGCACGAAGGAACGGTCGATCTTCACATGATCCACTGGCAGCGAATCCAGATAGCTGAGACTGGAAAAGCCAGTCCCGAAGTCGTCAATCGCGATGGTGATGCCATAGGTGCGCAGTTTCTCGAGAATCGCGCGCACCGCTGAAAGCTCCTCGATCAGGCTTGATTCGGTGACCTCGAGGTGCAGACGCGTTGGAGCGAGGCCTGAATCGGCGAGCGCGTCGAGTACCGTCTTGACGATGTCGTCGTTGCGCAGGTCCATAACCGACAGGTTGACCGAGACGCCGATGGTATCCGGCCATGTCGCGCAATCGCGGCACGCGGAGCGAATCATGAAGCGGGTGATGTCCGCCACGATCCCCATCTCCTCGGCAATCTGGATAAAGATATTCGGCGGGATTGCGCCCTTTTCCGGGTGCGTCCAGCGGGACAGGGCCTCGCAGCAGGCGATTCGGCTTCCGTCGAGGACGAACATCGGTTGATAGACGACTTCTAGCGCGCCGGCATCCACCGCCGCCTTCAGGTCGGTCTTCAGCCGCTGGCGTTCGATGTAGCGCGCATCCATTTCCTGGGCGAATACGGTGAGATTTCCCTTGCCGCGTGACTTGGATTCAAACACGGCGAGATCGGCTTTGATCTGCCACTCTTCCATCCGCAGTTCGGAGCTCTCGATCAGCACTGCGCCGGCGCAGAAGGTGACCGAGAAAGGCGTACCGTCCACTTCATAGCAACCAGTGATCGCCGCGTGCATGTCTCGCATCTTCTGCTCTAGGTCCTCACGACGATCATCATTCGGAAAGAACAGAGCGAACTGGTCACCGGCGAGATGACCGACGGTCGCCGATCCGGCGGCCAGCGTCAGCAGGCGATTGGCGATGGCTGCCAGAAGCCGGTCACCAGTGACGTGACCTTTCATGTCGTTGACGTGCTTGAACTCGTCGATGTCCAAGACCATAAAGCCCACGACACCACTCTTCGAACGGGCAGCAACCTGTTCCAGCACCAGCTCGGCGAAGTAACCACGCTGCGGAAGACCGGTGAGAGAATCGAACCGAGCCATGTGCAGGATGCGGCGGTCAGCGCGGACACGGGCCGACACGTCCTCGAAGATCAGCACGACGCCGCCCTCGGGTCGGCGGCTGGCCGAGAATTCCATTACGAGATCCTCGGAAAACTGCATGATCGCACGTGAAGTCGTGCCATCCATCAGTTGCGCCAGTTGACGCTGGATCAGGTTCGGCATGGAACCGTCGACGAAGGTGTGACGGACGCCGTAGCGTAGCACAACGTCCAGATCACAGTTCTTCAAACGGGCCTGATCGCCGAGATTCAGCAGTTCGCAAGCCTTGCGATTGATGACCTCGATGCGGTTCTGCGGATCCAACATGAGAAGACCGTGGGTCATGTTGTTAAGGGCGGTGTCGAAACTGACGACGAGCTTCTTCATTTCCCGCGAAGCGATGACATTTTCGTAGAGGAATTCACGCACGCCCTTTGCCATAGCCTGGGTCGTCAGGACGAAAGGGATAAGCATGATCGACAACAAGACCTTGTACGGGTCTTGGGAAAATGCAGCGCCGACAATAATCGGAACGCAACAGGCCAGGCTCTGGAGATTGACGGCCAGCCGCGAACCGTAGTTGCGTCCAACGACGGATACCATCGAAGCCATCGTGACGGCGACGCAGGCGAGTTCGACGAACGTGTCCTCGAACTGGAGTATGGAATAGCCGCAACCGATTCCGAGAATGGCAGCAGTCGCCGCACCGCCCAGGACATAGCGCATCTCCCAGTGCCGAATGTCTTGGACAGTCCAGGCGGACTTCTGAGCTCTGCTGAAGCGGGCGAAAAGAAAAATGCGATTGGCGAAGACTACCACGAAGGCGACGGCCAGCATGATGAAGACCGGATCCTCGGTCTTATGATAGACCACAAGGTACGTCAGGATGTGGACCAGCATGCCTGTGAAGAGGGTCTGCCGGTTGCCGAACAGCGACGTGACGAGGGACAGATACACGTCCGCCGGCACAGTCTTTCTGCTTTGANNAGAACCCTATGCAAAACGATTTAAAAATCGATTGCCAACAACACAGGAAAATCCATAGTCAGCCGTATGCTTCGCGCGGTCACGACGACGCTTGCGGCAACAGTCCCCAGGCCACCGCCGGAGATTGCGTCCAATTACCCTAAATGGCAAATCGCTTATGCCGAACGAGTTAAGGCCGATGAAACGTCTGGTGCGCCAACCGCCCCAAGACGGGACATGCGGCACCCCTCCAACGACGTCTCGATCACCCACCAAACTTGCAGTTGTTTTTCGGTAAGCCTGAAGAAAAATCTTAGACGAAAGGCTATACAGAGCGAGGCGGAAAACTGAGAAAAAGGCCGGAAAGCCCGAGGTTTCACCCGTTGCACGTCACCGGTCCATGCTCTAAGGACGACCCTTAGTATTTGGGGAGACAAACATGAAAATGTTATTGGCCATCACCCGGGTGATCGACGCGATCAACGGGGCAATAGGGCGCTGGGTTTCATGGCTTCTCCTTGCCGCCGTCCTGGTCAGCGCCGGCAATGCGNNCAACGGGGCAAGAGGGCGCTGGGTTTCAGGGCTTCTCCTTGCCGACGTCCTGGTCAGCGCAGGCAATGCGGTCATCCGCAAAATGTTCGATATTTCCTCGAACGCCTGGCTTGAGCTGCAGTGGTATCTCTATGGTACCGTGTTCATGCTCGCCGCAGCCTATACCCTGCTGAAGAACGAACATATCCGCATTGATATCGTGTCGAGCTACTGGAGCAAGCGAACGCGCGACTGGATCGACCTGGTCCTGCACATCATTTTCCTCGTTCCCTTCACCTTTCTGATGACCTGGCTTGCTTGGCCCTGGTTCTGGAACTCTTTCCGCATCGGCGAAATCTCCTCGAGCGCCGGCGGCCTGACCATCTGGCCGGCCAAGGCCGCCGTCTTGTTCGGCTTCATCCTGTTGAGCGCCCAGGCGATTTCCGAGATCATCAAGCGCGCCGCCATCATCTCCGGCCACCTTCAAGACGAGGTCGATGTGAAAGAAGCCAACGAAGTGACGGAACACTGACATGATCGATTTCATCGCGCACAATCTCGCCCCGATCATGTTCACCACGGTCATGCTGATGCTCTTGCTCGGCTATCCCGTGGCCTTCACGCTTGCTGCCGGTGGGTTGATCTACTTTGCCGCTGGCGTCGAGCTCTCCGCCATCTCCCCGGAAATCAAGCTTTTCTGGCCGCTCCTTCAGTCGCATCCCGATCGCATCTACGGCATCATGTACAATGACACCTTGCTGGCGATCCCCTTCTTCACCTTCATGGGACTGATCCTCGAGCGTTCTCGCATGGCCGAAGACCTGCTCGACACCATCGGTCAGCTGTTCGGCCCGATCCGCGGCGGCCTTGCCTATGCGGTCATCCTGGTCGGTGCGCTGCTCGGTGCCACGACCGGCGTCGTTGCGGCTTCCGTCATGGCCATGGGCCTCATCTCGCTGCCGATCATGCTTCGCTACAACTACAACCGTCCGCTGGTTGCCGGCACGATCGCCGCTTCGGGCACGCTCGCGCAGATCGTCCCGCCTTCGCTGGTCCTGATCGTCATGGCCGACCAGCTCGGCCGCTCGGTCGGTGACATGTATGTTGGTGCTCTTTATCCCGCCTTGATGATCATCGCCGCTTATTGCACCTATATTTTCGCAGTTTCGATGGTGAAGCCGCAATGGGCTCCGGCCCTGCCGCTCGAAGCGCGCACGCTGGGCGGAGGCGTGACTTCGCTGATCGTCATGCTCGCCATCAGCGTCGGCCTATACTTCCTCGGCCACGAGGTGCTGTTCACGGGGATCCAAAGCACCGACTGGCGCTTTGTCTCAGCTCTCGCCTTCGGCGTCTTCACGGTCTACCTGATTGCACTTGCCAACCGGACGTTCAACCTCAACATCATCTCGCGACTGACCCAACAGGTCATCATCGTACTGATCCCGCCGCTGGCGCTGATCTTCCTCGTGCTCGGCACGATCTTCCTCGGCATTGCCACGCCAACTGAAGGTGGCGCGATGGGCGCGACCGGTGCCCTGATCATTGCCGGCCTCAAGGGTCGCCTGTCGTTCGCGACGGTAAAGCATGCCCTCGACGCCACGACGAAACTCTCCGCTTTCGTCATGATGATCCTGATCGGCGCCCGCGTCTTCGGCCTCACCTTCTACGGCATCAACGGCAATGTCTGGATCGAGGAATTGCTGACAGCCCTTCCGGGCGGTGAATACGGCTTCCTGGTCGTCGTGACGATCATCGTCTTCATCCTCGGCTGCTTCCTCGATTTNNCCCACCCTTCGGCTTCTCGCTTTTCTACCTGCGCTCGATCACGCCAGCTGGGAAGTGGAAGGATCAGGTGACCGGAAAGACGGTGGACGGCGTCAAGACGCTGCAGATCTACAAGGGCGTGCTGCCCTACATCATCATCCAGTTCGCTGCGATCCTGGTGGTCATTGCCTTCCCTGGCTTGGTGATGCGCTATAAGGCAGATGCACCGACCATGAACCCGAATGACGTCCAGATCCAGATACCCGGTTTTGGCCAAGGCGGCGGAATGTCGCTTCCGTCGCTCGGCTCGGATGGTGGCAACGGCTCACCGAATTTCGGGTTGCCGCCGCTCGGGGCTGGAAGCGACAATGGCGCCCAGGCACCGGCCATGGGCCTGCCTCCCCTCAACTTCGGGGGAGAACAGCCGGCCGCCAATCCCGCACCCCCGCCGGCGTTCGGCCTGCCTCCGCTCAACCTCGGCGGCGAACAGCCGGCTCCTGCTCCGGCAGCGCCTGCGGCCAACCCGGCGCCCGATCTCAGCCAACCGCCGGTGATCAACTGAGACTGCAATTCCGGGACGGCAGAACGCTGCACCCGATCAGGAATGTTGAGGCCCCGGATGAAACTCCGGGGCTTTTCCTTGTCGTCAGCCAAATGTCAGCAGCAAGCCGGAGACCGCAGCGGTTCCCGCCACCTTGCGGCCACCCGGCAGCCACATGTGGCCTGATACCAACGCCTTTTACCGAGACCGGACACGAAAAANNTCTTGCAGTTGCTGAAAAGCTTAGAGCTTACCGGCGCGCTGCTGGATCATCATGAACGTGTCGAAGGTATATTCGCCGAGCTGCGCCCAGAGATAGGCATCCTTCTTGAATGCCAGCTGATCGTCGTAGACCTTCTTGAAGAACGGGCTCTGCGCCGACAGTTCCGCGTAGATCTCGACAGCCGACTGATAGCAGGCTTCCATGATTTCCTGGCTGAACGGACGAAGCACCGTTCCCTCGGAAACCAGCTGCTTCAGCGCCTGCGGGTTCTTGGCATCGTATCTTGCCATCATGTTGGTGTTGGCATAGGCGCAAGCGTCGGTAATGATCGCCTGGTAGTGCTTCGGCAGGTTGTTGTACTTCTCCAGATTGAAGAAGCCGTGAACAACCGGACCAGCTTCCCAGAAGCCCGGATAGTAGTAGTACTTGGCAACCTTGTGGAAGCCGAGCTTCTGGTCGTCGTAGGGACCGACGAATTCAGCGGCATCGATCGTGCCTTTTTCCAGCGCCGGGTAGATGTCGCCGCCAGCGAGCTGCTGCGGTACGACGCCGACCTTCTCGAGCACCTTGCCGGCCAGACCGGCGATACGCATCTTCAGACCCTTGAGGTCGTCGACGGTGTTGATTTCCTTACGGAACCAGCCGCCCATCTGAACGCCCGTATTGCCGGCCGGCAGACCGTAGAGGCCCTGGGTGGCAAAGAATTCGTTCATCAGCGTGTTGCCGTTGCCCTGGTTGAACCAGGCGTTGGACATGCGCGCGTTGAGGCCGAAGGGAATGGCCGTACCGAAAGCGAAGGTTGGTTCCTTGCCCCAGAAATAATAGGAGGTGGTGTGAGCAGCTTCGACCGTGCCGGCGGCAACGGCGTCGACCGCCTGTAGACCGGGCACGATTTCGCCTGCGGCAAATACCTGAATATTGAAATTACCGTCAGTTGCGGCAGCAACGCGTTCGGCGATATCGACTGCACCACCGTAAATGGTGTCGAGCGACTTCGGGAACGAAGACGTCATGCGCCAGGTGATCTTCGGGTTTTCCTGGGCAATGGCAGGAGCTGCCAGTACGGTGGCCGCAGCGACACCAGTGCCGGCAACGCCCGCCTTCTTGATAAATGAACGACGATCCATGAAATGACCTCCCATCATGGTTTTGCTCCACCGGGGGAAACCTTGCGCCGCCTCCCGATGGCAATGCCGGCGACATAACCATTTTGTCCAAAACCTTTCAAGCGCCGCCGCAATATTCTTTCGGCGTAGAGTGGCATTCTGAACATTTCACGCTTTGTGCCCGTCTTCCTGCTTGTATTGGTTGCATTTTTGGGCAGAAGATCGCTCCCGGCGCGTTCCTCTGAAAGCCGGCACAGATCTCATATTGACTTATCCCCCCGGCTCACTCCAAGAAATACTGTGCCGCCTTGGCTTTCCCGGAGTCCCCCATGTCCAAACCGATCATCGCCATTCCCGCCGATATTCGCGAATTCGACGGAACGCATTGGCATGCCGCTCAGAACCAATATGTCCGCGCCGCCCTCAAGGTCGCCGGCGTCATGTCTTTCATCATCCCGGCCTTTGAAGATGGCAATGAGACCGACGCGCTGCTGGACAGGGTCGACGGCCTGCTGGTTTCGGGCTCGGCGACCAATGTGCACCCCGCGCTTTATGGCGCCGAAGCGCGTGAAAGCGATGGCCCCTTCGATCCGGCGCGCGATGCCACGACGCTTCCACTCATCCGCAGAGCGATCGAACGAGGCATCCCGCTGTTCGCCATCTGTCGCGGCATCCAGGAACTGAATGTCGCTCTCGGCGGCACGCTGGCCAGCGAGATCCAGGAGCAGGAGGGCGTTTGGGATCACCGCAAGCCGCAGCATGAGGACCGCGACGTGGTCTACAGCATCCGACAGGACGTGACCGTGGCAGAGGGCTCGTGCATCGCCCGCTATCTCGGCGCCGGTTCGATCCAGGTCAACTCACTTCATCGGCAGGCGATCTCGAAAACCGCCCCAGGCTTGCAGGTCGAGGCGCTGGCCGAAGATGGCACGATCGAAGCCGTATCGGTGATCGGCGCCAAGGGTTTCGCCATCGGGGTACAGTGGCATCCTGAATATTGGGCCGAAACCGACGAGCCCTCGCGCGCGCTGTTCGTAGCCTTCGGCGATGCCGTGCGCGCCTACGCCCAGAGCAAAGCCTAAGCCGTCACTCAGGTTTGACATCGGATCAGGCTTTTTGCGGCGTTTCCGGCACAGGTGTCAGCGCCCGCCCCGTCTCGAACCAGGCGGTCAGGTTGTCGACGACAAGATCGGCCATGGCATTGCGGGTCGGGACAGAAGCCGAGGCGACATGCGGCAGCAGCGAAACATTCGGCAGATCCAGCAGTTCTGTGGGAACATGCGGCTCGTTGGCAAACACGTCGAGCCCGGCCGCCGCGATCGTCCCGGCTTTCAGCGCCGCGATCAGCGCCGGCTCGTCGACCGTCGTGCCCCGTCCAACATTGATGAGCACACCGCGCGGGCCAAGCGCGCCCAAGACTGCGGCATCGATCGCACCGATCGTTTCCGGCGTCTTGGGAACAATGGAGATCAGTATGTCGACCGCCTCGGCGAGACCGAGCAGCGTGGGGAAATGGGTATAATGGACATCGCTCCGCGGCCGACGCGTGCAGTAGCTGATCTTGACCTTGAACGGTTCCAGCCGCTTGGCGATTTCCATACCGATGCGACCGAGGCCATGAATGCCCACGTGCCGCCCCTTGAGCGACAGTGGCGACAGCGGGAAAGGCCCCTCCGCCGCCCAGCGGCCCTGCCGCAGCCAGGTTTCCGCCTGGGGCAACTGCCGCAACGTGTTGAGCAACAAGGCGATCGTCGTGTCGGCGACTTCGTCGTTGAGCACATCCGGCGTGTTGGACACGACAATGCCGCGTGCAGCGGCGGCGTGAACGTCAACGCCGTCATAGCCCACGCCAAAGCTGGCGACTATTTCGAGATTGGGCAGCCCCGCAATCCAGCTGGCCGGAAGTGCTCCCGAGACCGCGACCCCACGAACCCTCGCCGCATCGACCAGAGAGAGTTCGAGCTCCTTGCCATGCGGCACCGTGAGGAGGTCGAAGCGTTCTGATAGCCTTTCGGTGACCCGCGGGCTAATTCGGCCCGGCACGAGGATGGTGATGCGCGAATTCGGCATTTGGCCTCCTGTTAAGTCAGCGAGCGTGAATCGGGCCGGTCGACTGGCGAATGCGCATTTCCGGCTTGATCAAATGAATACCGTCCGGCTCGTGGCTGCCGGCCAGCTTGTCGAGCAAGGCGCGCGCCGCAAGCCGCCCAACCTCGGCCTGGCCATTCCACACCGTGGTCAGCGACGGCGTCGCGATCGAGGCCTCCTCGAGATCGTCATAGCCGGTCACGGAAATGTCGCGGCCCGGCACCAGCCCGGCGCGGGCAATCCCGTTCATCAGGCCGATGGCGACGAGATCGTTCCAGCAGACCGCTGCGGTCGGCTTCTGCGGCAGCGACAGGAAATGCACCGCCGCCTCGAAGCCCCCCTGCTTGGTCCGGGGACCGGGTATGCGAAGCTCCGGATCCACCTCGATACCCGCCTTGCGCAAGGCGTTGACATAACCTTGGTAGCGATCGCGCCCTGTCGAGGTCTGATCCGTTCCACCGATCATGGCGATCACGCGATGGCCCAGACCAATAAGGTGATTGGTGGCGAGAGATATGCCGTAGCTGTCGTCGCCGCGATAGGTCGGCACGTCGAGCCCTTCCATCTGGCGGGCGATCAGGATCGCGGGCATGCCATTATCCTCGGCAAGCTTGATGTCCTCGATCGGGGTACCGATGGCCGGCGACATGATCACGCCGTCGCCTCCGAGTTGAAGCAGCGTTTCGACGAAGGTTCGCTGCTTCTCGACCGAGTCATAATGATTGGAGAGAATGAAGGTATGACGGCTACGGTCCAGTTCGCTCTCGATCGCCTTCAGAATTTCGCCATAGAACGGGTTCATGATGTCGTGAACGACGACGCCGATAATTCCCGATCGGGAAGTGCGCAGACTGGCGGCCCGGCGATTGTAAATGTAGCCGAGGGCGCGTGCCTGGTCCTTGATCCTCTCGCGCGTGTCGGCCGCCACCAGAGGGCTGTCGCGAAGTGCGAGCGAAATGGTGGCCGTCGACAAGCCCAACGACTCAGCGATCGTTGACAGTTTGACCTTCTGAGCCACTTTGCCTCCCTTGATGGACCGATGCATGCCCTGCGGTACCCTTCACGCGCCTAAACAGTTTAATTAAATAATTTAAGTACGCATATCAATTCCCGTTCTCACGGAAAATCAACGGGAGATCAGCTTTTCATCGGCTGAACGTTCAGGCTTTCCTCGACCGCCCCCAGCAGTTTGACGAGTTGCTTGACCTCCTTACCCGACAAGCCCTTGGTCGCCGCTGCTTCGGCTTCCTCCGTAGCCGTGACAATGGCATCGAGCCGGGCGCGCCCCTCAGGTGTCAGATACACCATGGTCAAGCGCCCGTCGGCATCGGCATTGCGCCGTTCAACGAAACCCTGGGCCTCCATCCGGCCGATCGTGCGTGTCATGGTCGGCGCTTTGACGCCAAGCTTCTGTGCCAGCGCACCAGGCGTCAATCCGTCTTCCTCTGCGAGCAATTGCACCACCGTATCCTGCCCGGCATAGAGGCCGCAGTCGGCAAGGCCGCGAGAAAGTTGGGTGCGCATGGCCCGGGATGCCTGGGTGAGGGCCGCGGCAACGGAAAGAGTGCGCGTACCGTCTTCCTTCTTCTTGGAGGACTTGTTTTTCTTGTCGCCCTTGTCCTTTTTCGCCATTCTCCCCTCCTGCCGCGGAAAGGCGGCTACTTCAGTTGTTTCGGCGGCCAACATTCAAGCGCCTAAATCCATAGCGAAGAACCAGGATCGACGCCAGATGCCCCTGCCCAACCCTCGTTTCCTTGACAACGACCCTTCGCTTCCGCCCGAGGCCAGGCGCGACTGGATCGCCGTCCTGCCGCTCGGCGCCCACGAACAGCACGGTCCGCATCTGCCTTTCGAGACCGACACGCTGATTGTCGAGGGCGTCGTCGCTCGACTGGGCGAGAAGTTGCCGGTCGACCTGCCGGTGACCTTTCTTCCCGCCGAGCGGGTCGGCTATTCTATCGAGCACATGGACGTGTCCGGCAGCAAGACGCTCACCTATGGGCAAGCCGTCGCGCGCTGGCTGGCGATCGCCGAAGACCTGTCACGCAAGGGCATTCGCAAGTTCGTCATGCTCAATGCTCACGGCGGCAATTCACCGCTGTTGACCATCGTTGCGACGGAAGCCCGGGTGCGCCTCGGCATGTTGGCGGTTGCGACCAGCTGGACGCGCTTCGGATTGCCCCAAGGCGTCATTGCGCCGGAGGAGAAGGCAATAGGCATCCACGGCGGCGAGATCGAAACCTCGGTCATGCTGGCATTGCATCCCGAGCGGGTCGACATGACAAGGGCTGAGAACTTTTCCTCACTCCAAACCGACTATGCCGCGCGCTTCACCCATTTGCGCGCCTATGGCCCGCATGCGTTCGGCTGGAAAATGGCGGATCTCAATCCACGTGGCGTCACCGGCAATGCCAAGGCAGCCACCGCCGAGAAGGGCGAGAAGCTGATCGATCACGCAGTCGCGGGGCTGATCGCCTTGCTGCGTGACGTGCAGGCGTTTGATGTCGATACTTTTGTCTCAGCAGACGATTGAGTTGCCCGCAAACAAAGCCTTTGAACTGCCACCCGTCAGCGCCTATATGGGGTAACATAATTACAGGCGCATCGTCCGCGCCCCATCTGATCGAGGTTTTCATGACCGAAACTGCCGCAAAACCCATTCCCGTCACCGTGCTCACCGGCTATCTCGGCGCCGGCAAGACGACGCTTCTGAACCGCATCCTCTCCGACAATCACGGCAAGAAATATGCGGTCATCGTCAACGAGTTCGGCGAGATCGGCATCGATAACGACCTGATCGTCGAGTCGGACGAAGAGATCTACGAGATGAACAACGGCTGCGTCTGCTGCACCGTGCGCGGCGACCTGATCCGCGTGGTGGAAGGCCTGATGCGCCGCCCCGGCCGTTTCGACGGCATCATCGTCGAGACCACCGGCCTTGCCGATCCGGTGCCGGTCGCCCAGACCTTCTTCATGGACGACGACGTGCGCGCCAAGACCGAACTCGATGCCGTGGTCGCCCTGGTCGACGCGAAGCACCTGCCGCTGCGTCTGAAGGACAGTCGCGAGGCCGAGGACCAGATCGCCTTTGCCGACGTCGTCGTCATCAACAAGACCGACC
>DBUL01000132.1:30278-30527 GCA_002307905.1 Rhizobiaceae bacterium UBA1291 | reverse complement strand
ACCCGCTCTGGCGTCGATCTCTCCAAGGTTCTGAACCAGGGCGCATTCAATCTCGAACGGGCGCTGGAAAACGATCCTGGCTTCCTCGACCACGACGATCCTGACCATGTCTGTGGTCCGAACTGTGACCATGACCACAGCCACGATCATCATCATGGCCATGACCACAAACACCACGATCACGATCACGGCCATGACCACCACGACCACGGCCCCTCACCTATCCACGACGTTACGGTCATGTCGATT
>DBUL01000132.1:12094-30217 GCA_002307905.1 Rhizobiaceae bacterium UBA1291 | reverse complement strand
CGCCTTCAAGGGCGACGAGGAACGCTATGTCGTGCAGGGCGTTCACATGATCATCGAAGGTGACCATCAGCGGCCGTGGAAGGATGGCGAGAAGCGCGAAAGCCGCCTCGTCTTCATCGGTCGCGATCTCGACCGCGAGAAGCTGGAGAAGAGCTTCCACGCCTGCGAGGTAGCAGCATGACGCCGAAAAGTGTGAAGCGGTTTTCGGATCAGGTCATGCCAGCAGGAAAGAAAGCCTGATGCCGACAGTCGCCCCCCTGGACATAGAAGGTCACGTCGTCACCGCTGCCTTCCTCGGCGACATTCCGGTTTTTGCCGCGGCTTCGGGCGCCATTCACCGCCTCGACGGCGGTGAAAAGGTGACCGAAGCGCATCAGGGCCTACTCGCCTGCGTAAAGGACAGCGCCGACCAGACGCTGGTCTCGGGCGGCGAAGACGGCAAGGTACTGCGGATCGCCCACGACGGCTCGGTCACCGAACTTGCCCAGGTACCGCGCAAATGGGTTTCCGTCGTCGCAGCCGGGCCGCAGGGCGCCGTCGCCTACGCGGTTGGCAAGACCGGCTATGTGCGGCTTGCCGACGGAACGATCAAGGAGTTTACCGAGGAACGCACCATCGAGGCCCTCGACTTTGCGCCCAAGGGCCTGCGTGTCGCCGCTGCCCGCTATAACGGCGTGACGCTGCACTGGATCGGCACCACGGGCGCACCGGTCGACCTCGAGTGGAAGGGCGCCCATACAGGCGTCACCTTCTCGCCCGATGGCCGCTTCGTCGTCACCACCATGCAAGAGAATGCACTGCACGGCTGGAAACTCGACAGCAAGTCGGCCGAAACCCGGCACATGCGCATGACCGGCTATCCGGCCAAGGTCAAATCGCTGTCCTGGTCGATCAAGGGCAAGTGGCTCCCCCCCCCCCCCNNGGCTCGCCTCCTCCGGCGCACCGGCGGCGATCGTCTGGCCGTTTTCCGGCAAGGAAGGCCCAATGGGCAAGGCGCCGCTCGAACTCGGCACCCGCGCCAACATCATGGTCACCCAGGTCGCCTTCCATCCGGCCGAGGAGGTTCTGGCGATCGGCTACATCGACGGGATGATCCTGGCGGTCCGCATTGCCGACGGCAAGGAAGCCCTGCTGCGTCGACCGGGCAAGGGAGCGATCACTTCCATGGGTTGGAGCGCCAATGGCAAGCTCGTGGCCTATGCCTCGGAAGCCGGCGACTGCGGCGTCATCGACATCTCCGCGTGACCGGAATCCAGTTGACTTGAATGAAAAAAAGAGCTGTCGCATTACTGCCACGAGTGACTGCGACTGCTCTACATACGAATGACACTGATGGATTGCGCCAGACCTTGGCCCACCCGTATCACTTCGCTTGAATTGCCACCGCCGGTAGGCTATCGCTCGACCATGGCCCAACACAGCTCAAATCCCCAGAAGAAGACCCTGCGCCACAAACTCCTGCGTGCACTCAAGCTCGTCGACGAAGCCGAGCGTGAGGACCTGATCTACTACCAGACCGGCGGAGCGAAGCGGAAAGCGCATGCGACCTGGTATCGCGGCGAGACCACCAATTTCTTCCCCGACAAGAAGGCGATCGCCCAGCCGAATGCGGTCGACGAATATGTCGGCAAGGGCTGGTTTCCGGATGCCCCCTTCATCACCCGCGAACACTACATCACCGCCTTCGGTAGTTGCTTTGCATCGGAAGTGACGAAATATCTCTNNTACCGCGAGGGCTATCAGGTCTTCGGCCGAGACTTGAAGCTGAATTCCTATGTGGTGCGTAGCGGCGAAGGCATCGTTAATTCCGCGGCAATCTGCCAGCAGTTCGAATGGGCATTCGAAAGCAAGACGCCGAAAATCGAGCTGTGGCACGACAAGGAAGGTGTTCCGGGCGACTATTCCGACGAGGTCCGCCAGGCGACCCGGGCGATCTTCGAAAAGTCCGACATCTTCATCCTGACGCTCGGCCTGTCCGAAGTCTGGTACGACAAGCCGACCGGCGAGATCTTCTGGCGCGCCATCCCAAAGCGCGACTTCGACTCCGAGCGTCACGGCTTCCGCGTACTCGGCGCGGTGGAAAACCTCGACAATCTGCGTCGCACCTACCAGCTTATCCGCGCACATCGGCCCGATGCGACCGTGATCATGACGCTCTCCCCGGTACCGCTCGCTGCGACCTTCCGCCCAGTTTCCTGCATCACCGCAAGCTCAGTTTCGAAAGCCTCTCTCCGGGTGGCTATCGACGAACTGATGCGCGAGGTCGGCCCCTCCTCCGAAAGCAAGCTCTACTACTTCCCATCCTACGAGATGGTGACGTCCTTCCTGCCGAACCCGATGAAGGATGACTTTCGACACCCGACCGAGGAATCGGTCGCGTTCATCATGCAGACTTTCAAGCGGAATTTCCTGCGGTAAGCACGATTGAGCGCCAGTCGGCTGATGGGCTACTGGCGCCCGAGGTTCCGCTTGATCCACCACAACATTCAAGCTGGGTGGCCGAAGGCCAGATCGACCGGCTACCGCTGCGAAGAGTCCGCATTCCAATGGTGTGCGCGCCGAGAACGAAGCAGAGGGGCTCGCCCACAGCTTCAATCCTCCATACTTCAGACCGAAGCTTCGGAAGACCGAAGCTTCGGATAGAGGAAGCATCGTCGCCGACGATTACTTCTTCGCCGGAACGTTGAAGGGCGTCGGCAAAACCGCATGCAATCGCCCATCGATTGCCACCAATGGGGTTAGGCTAACATACAAGGAGTCGCCTTACTCGGCGATCTCAAATCGGCGGTCCGATTGCACGAGATTGCGAACGAAGACCTCCTCCCGGTCAAAAGCATGTGGCGCTTCGACCGCCGTTTGATGTGACGATGACGACTGGCTCCGATAGAAATCAAATCCAAAAAGTGTAGCTTTCAACAAGCCCGATCTCGATAAGAGATCGATGGCCGTAATGCCTGTGGTAGCGCGGGACACCCCTGCGCGCATCTCTAGAGAACGAATCTGTTTTGTCGAATGCACATAGAGATTCTGGACAGCTATGGTTTCAGAGGGCATTTTTCGTCTGCGAGCGGAAAGCCATAACAACCGGTCAGCACCGAGATCATCAAGACGACGCTGAGACACCGGAACACTGGTGGCAACCCAATTCGTCTTGAAACCGTGCGATTTTCGCGACACGATCGGCACGCGGTTAAATCTCACGACCACATCATGTTCATCTATGGCCGGACCGTAATCCTTGGCTGCAAGAGATCGAGCATTCCCGACGATTGCGACAGTTTTGCCCTCAATTTCTTGAAACAAGGTTTCCTGACTCGTTGTTCTTCCCAGCAGGAGCCGCAATCTGAGAGCAACCCTGTTTGCGATTTTGCCCAACTCGCCTGGAACTAAAGACCGTCGCCGCAGCGCCGATATCTCGGATATGATCTCAGGACTGATCGCAAAATTGCTTACTGCGACATCACTGCTCTTAAATGGCGTTATTCTGTCCACGTCATCAAAATGTTGCCGAATCGTCGCTTCCCACCATTCTGAAGACTCCACCGTTTTGCTTTCGTTGGATCCATCTTCCGATATGACATCCGAGTAATAGATCGATGCAACGGCCACGAGCTTCGATCTCATCACCGAAGCTTTTGACAGCACCTCATGAATTTCATGCCGTTCTAATTTCGACAGCGAGTCCGTCAAATCAATCAGAGCACCGGAAAATTGTCCCGTCCGCAAGTCGGCAACGGTCGGCTTCGTCAATTCTGTGGCCGGAATGTTTTCGTGGCGGCGAATGATTTGAATGGCTCGCTGATAAAACTCATCGCGCATCATTGGTGTGCTTGATCCGTTTTTATCTTCGGTAATGCGTGCGGCTTCAACCGCTAACCATTCAGCCAACTCTACTATTTCCCACCCCATGAGATGATGAGGTCGTTCCTGCTGCACCTGATGAAGGACTGCGTGCGCTAAGCATTCTTGAGCGCCAGCCGGTCACAGGCGGAATCAACTACTGGCAAGCGCTGCGGCGATGCGCGACTTGATGTCGGCGGTGACACGCTTCTTTGTCTCGGTGATGTCGAGCGGCTGCGGCCAAACCTCGATCTTGCGGGTGAACGGATGCTTCAGCGGATGCCAGGCATCGTACCGGCGAAGGCCCACTTCCTCGACGATCTGGGTGCGGTAAGTCTTCGGCCCCAGGAAGATCACCGGAATGCCCATGGCGATGCAAGGCATGGCGCAATGTATGCGCTTGGTGACGACAAGCGCCGCCTTCTTGCCGTAGCTCTCAACGATCTCCTTGGCATATTGCAGGCGCGTTGCCGCAGTAACGTCAATGATGCGATGGCTGACGGTCTTCACCGTCAGCCCTTTCTTGAATAGCGNNCAACTGGTCGCGATTGGCCTCGACGAGATAGATCGAATCCGGATTGCGATCGGCCGGCGCATTGAAGGTTAGCGTATTACACAGCGACAGATAGGCCTCTACGCCAAGCGAGCGGATGAAATCGACTGTGCCCTGATCGCGGCAGCCGATCGGCTCGTGCTTCTTCAGGTAGTCGACATGGCGCGCGATATTGGGCTTGGCGTGCTCCTGCACGTGAAAACCGAAGAAGATCGGCTTGATGGAAGGGCTCGGCGGCCAGTTTTCGATCTCCGCCAGGAACCAGCCATTGGTGACCAGCAGCGTTTTCGGACCGTCATAGCTGTTCAGATGATCGCGATTGAGAAACACATCGACCGGTGGCAGATGCTGCATGACTGCAATGCTCTGGATATCGTCGCCGATATTGTTGCTGTTCCAGCTGAGAGCACCGATTTTCATGCAGTCACGTCCCTTTGAGAGTTGCTGCACGGGGGATAGTACGCGGCTAAAGCGAATGCAAGTACCGCCGGCCCACGCACAAGGACGAGGCAGACCCGCCTGCCGGCGGCTACTTGCGCCTGGCCCCGTCAACCCCGAGAGTTGAAAAGCGATTTAATGACAAAAGTATCGCGTTCCCCAGCTTTCGTGACGAACGATGGAAAGGGCCCGTCCTGCTCTCGTCTCGAGGGCATCCGGCATGCCTGCGGCAGCCGGATCGCCCTATCCCGGTCGTCTACGATCAGAACTTCACACCCAGTCCGACATTGATCACATGCTGGTTGAACTGGGTATCGACCCCGAGAATCTCCTTCTCGAAATAGTCGTTGTACCGATATTCCAGCCGGGTGAAGATCCGGTCGGTCACCGCATAATCGANNCGAAGCCCGCGCCGAGCGTCCAGCCGTGCAGCGTCTCGCTTTCGTCAAAACCGCCACCTTCTACCTTGAAGTTGGTCGCGGTCCAGCCGCCTGCCGCATAGAGCAGGACGCGGTCCATGGCATAGCCGACGCGACCGCGAACCGAGCCGTTGAGGCCGGTGCCCACATCGACAGCGCCGTAGCTGTTCTCGTTCCAGTCATAGTTGAGATCGGCTTCCAGGCCGACGATGGCATCCGAGCCGAAGCCCCAGTTATAGCCAACAAATCCGCCAAAGCGCCCTCCGTCGAAATCGTCTGTTGCCGAGACGACACCATCGTAGAAGTCACCCTCACCCCAGGCATAGCCGCCATGGAGACCGATATAGCCGCCGGCCCAGCTGAACACCGGCGTTGTTTCGACGACTTCCGGCGGCACGGCCGGCGCTTCCATGATCGCATCCGCGGCAAGAACCGGCGTGGTGGATACGATGAGCGCCAACGCGCTCCATCCGAGTTTCTTCATCATCGCTGTTACTCCCTCTCAGGCCGCCCCACATCGGCGGGACAAAAGCACTGTGTCGTGACGAAACGCGCCACACAGGGACTAACAAGCGTGGCAGGGCCTTTTGTTCCATCGCAATGACAATTTTTCTCACGTGACGCATCCGGGACACGGCGCCTCACGTCGCATACTGAAGTCGCGTCCGCCGCCGGGATCGAGAGTACGGGTGCATGGCGCAAGCGTATTGGCGGCTGACGCAGGCGAGACTAGACCGCCTTATTCACCTCACCGCCGCATCCACGCCGTCGACCACCACGCAATTGCGGCCATTGTCCTTGGCCCGGTAGAGCGCCGCATCGGCCCGCTCCACAAGGTCCTCGGCGCGGAAGCTTTCGTCGAGGCGCGCCGTCGCCACCCCGAAACTTACCGTCAACGGTGCCCCCTCCTCGGGTTCGACATGCGCTATACCGGCGGCCTCGACCGCATAGCGCATGCGCTCCGCGATCGCAGCCGCGCCATCGGCCTCGATGCCCGGCAGAAGGACGATGAATTCTTCTCCGCCATAGCGGAAGACCGCGTCGCCCGCGATGCGAATCTCCGCCGCCATGATCGCCGCCACTTGCTTGATGCATTTGTCGCCGGCCGGATGGCCGAAATGATCGTTGAACGCTTTGAACTTGTCGATATCGGCGATGATCACCGCGAGCCTGCCGTTTCCGGCGGCATCGGCGCTGATCCAGGAAAGCGTCTGCTCCAGTCCGCGCCGGTTGCCGAGCCCCGTCAGGGCGTCGTGGGTGGAAAGGTCCTCGAGCTCCTCCGTCCGGATGCGCTGCCGCAGCGCCTTGAGATAGTCGATGCGCATGTCGCGCTCGATGGTATAGCCGGCGACAAGCGCAAAGCTCGAGGCGGCGATCATCTGCAGACCGGCCATCAATTGGGACGGCAAGGTCAGTGCCTCCATGTTCCACATCGCGAATCCGTGGAGCGCCACGCAGCCGATGCTGACCGCCACCGCATAACGGAAACGCAGGCGCTGCACGATCACGCCGAGCAGGGGAACCAGCAGCATCCCGTAGAGGTAATCCTTCGCCAGGAGATTTGAACGCGCCATGATGACGACGACGATGGCGCCCGCTGCCGCCAGGACGACGGCCGAGATCGACCCTTCGCGCAGGACGGGCGGAGGATCGCGGGAGATGAAGATCAGGGTGAGCAAGCCCAGGACCGTCACGCTCAGTCTTGTAGCCAGCGCAACCCCGAACGCTTCCGGTAGCGCGAGGTAGTCGATGATCAGGAAAGAATCGAAGGCCAGCAAGGCAATGAACCCGCGCAACACAAGCTCGCGACAGCGCTGGGCGCGCGTATCTGCCTCGAACCGGTGCTCCAGGACCGCGGGAAAGTGGAGAAATCCTCCCGTTCTCGCTATGGTGTGGTCGATCAGCGCACGATCGACGCCCGACATTCTCCCGGCCGGACGAGGATTGGTATTCCCGGTCAAAGGCGTTTCCTCTCCATCTTCACATTTTACGCACAATATACATTAGGGGCAATGCATTGAACCCCTTGGCGAAGTATTTCGGACTTCGCTGAATTGCCGCCCGACCGAGGTTCAATTGCCGCTGTAACGGCGGGCGGGGGGGCGGGGGGGGCGGNNCCGCGGCCGCAGGGCGGTGGATTTTCGGAAACTGCGGGCCATGCCCGCGCAAGGCCTCAGGCGGCCTTGCGCGGCGCCGGCCGGGACAACTTGCGGCCCGAGGCGACGATCATTCCGGCCGCGCCCTCAAGCCAGCCCGGCGTCAGCTCAAGTGCCAGGAAGCGTTCGCGCGCAAACGGCCCCGGCATGACGAGATGCCGCGCTTTTTTCGCGAAGAAGCCGAAGCGCTCATAATAGCTGGCATCGCCGACCAGCAGGATGGCGCCGTGTCCGCGCTTCTTCGCCTCGACGATCGCGGCGCGCACCAACGCCGAGCCGATGCCCTTACCCTCACGCGCGGCATCGACCGCCAGCGGGCCAAGCAGCAGCGCATCGACCGGCTGACCTTCGCGCGAGACGCCGGCCTCGATATTCCAAAGCCGGACCGTGCCGATCACGTGGCCGACGCGGTCACGCGCAACCAGCGCCAGCCCCTGTGCCGGAAAGCGATCCTTTCGGACCTTTTCCGAAGACTTCTTGCTANNTACGATCAGCGCCCAGGGCGCGATCAAGCAAGGCCTCCCGGGCGACGACGTCGGCCGGCGTTTCACGATCGATGACAAAAGCAGGCGTAGATGCAGGCGCGAACAATGCACGCACGACGTCCAGAACAGCGGCCATGGCGGCCTCCCGTACCAAGATGTGTTTCGATGATGGTCTATTGCGCCGCGCCGGTCCAACCGGCGCGGTCGTCAAAAGGTCCGATAGACCTCAGATGACGTAGGACCTCAGCGGCTCGAAGCCGTTGAAGGCGACCGCCGAATAGGTCGTCGTATAGGCGCCTGTGCCCTCGATCAGAACCTCGTCGCCGATCGTCAGCGAGAGCGGCAGCGGATACATGTTCTTTTCGTACATGACGTCGGCCGAATCGCAGGTTGGGCCGGCGAGTACGCAGGGCTCCATCTCGTCCGCATCGCGCTCCGTGCGGATCGGATAGCGGATCGCCTCGTCCATGGTCTCGGCCAAACCGCCGAACTTGCCGATGTCGAGGAAGACCCAGCGGTGGGCGTCATTGTCCGACTTCTTCGAAATCAGCACGACTTCCGCCTTGATCACGCCGGCATTGCCCACCATGCCGCGGCCCGGCTCGATGATGGTCTGCGGGATGTGATTGCCGAAATGCTTCCTCAGCGCGCCGGTGATCGCACGACCATAGGCTTCTGCCGAAGGGATGTCGCGCAGGTACTTGGTCGGGAAGCCGCCACCCATGTTCACCATCTGAAGGTGGATGCCCTGCTTGGCGAGCGAGGTGAAGACACGCTTGGCATCGGAAAGAGCCGCATCCCAGGCGTCGACCTTGGTCATCTGCGAGCCGACGTGGAAAGACACGCCGAACGAATCGAGGCCGAGTTGGTGGGCGTAGACGAGCACATCGACGGCCATCTGCGGCACGCAGCCGAACTTGCGCGAAAGCGGCCACTCGGCACCCTCACCATCGGTCAGCACGCGGCAGAACACGCGGGCGCCGGGGGCCGCGCGAGCAATCTTCTCGACTTCCTCGTGACTGTCGACGGCGAACAGATCGATGCCGAGCGCATGGGCGCGGGCGATGTCACGCTCCTTCTTGATCGTGTTGCCGTAGGAGATCCGGTTTGCGGTTGCGCCGGCGTCGAGCGCCATCTGGATTTCGGCGACCGAAGCGCAATCGAAGCTGGAGCCAAGCGAGGCGAGCAGCTTGAGGATTTCCGGAGCCGGGTTGGCCTTGACGGCATAGTAGATCGCGCTGTCCGGCAGGGCGTGGCGGAAGGCGCCGAAGTTTTCGCGTACGACGTCAAGGTCGACCACGAGGCAGGGACCTTCCGGACGTCGGGTGTTGATAAAGTCGAGGATACGAGCGGTGGTCATGGGTCTATCCCTCTCAAATTCCAAGGTTCCCGGACTCGTTGCCGAGTACGGAAGGACAAAGGACGACGAGAACTCGATCGAAATCAGCCGGTGGAAACGCTGAGACCGTACGAGCGCTCGAAGCGCGAACAGTGAACGGACACCCTGCCAGGAGCGTCAATTCGGCTTTGTCTGCCATGGATTGGTGGGATGACCCAACCGCACTTCCGGCAATGATGGTGTGCCTCTGAAGTAACTCCGGCTGATGGAAAGCCGGAAGAGACTAGAAAGGCCCGCACCGTCGTTGCTTCAGATGTCCTCGCATTTCCCGGATGGCCGGAATAGCGACTGGAGGGGTTAATTCCAGGTACCTTACCGATTTCCTCACCACATCGAGGACCGGCGGACACCCATGGGCACGTGCGACTTTGGGCTGAAGTTCAGATATGAATGTTCGCGGTCATAATCAAGCGTTTTTTGATCCCGCGGACAGAAAAATGATTGAACGATCCAGCGGTTATGTTCACAGTTCGAACATTGCCTTGGGAGGAACTGGTTCATGGACACGCTGACGCGCATTCGCGCCTTTATCGACGTCGTCGAAGCCGAAGGTTTTTCCGCCGCCGCCCGCAAGACCGGACGATCCAAGGCGCTTCTGTCGAAATACGTGCGCGAACTGGAAGACGAACTGGGCGCCCTGTTGCTGAACCGCACGACAAGGCAGTTCTCGATGACCGAGGCCGGCCATACCTACTACCGCAGCGCGACCGAAATCCTTAAAGAGATCGACAGTCTGGCCGATCTGGTGCGTGAAAATATCACGGACCTGAAGGGCAAGCTCAAGATCACCGTGCCGCGCACCTTCATCGACGCCGAGGTCGGCCAGTCGCTGATCGATTTCGCCACGCAGCACCCTGACCTCTCGCTCGAGATCGTCGCCGAGGATCGGTTCGTCGATCTGGTCGAGGAAGGCTTCGACCTGGCGATCCGCATCACCAAGCTCGATGATTCGGCCCTCATCGCCAAGAAGCTCTCCGACTTCCGGATCTTTGCCTGCGCCACCCCGGCCTTTATCGAGAAGCATGGGCCGCTCCTACATCCGCAGGATCTCTCTCGCGTACCGTTTCTCGTCGATACCAACTCCCGCGCTCACAACACGGTGCGGTTCGTCGAGCCGCAGGGTGGCGCGATTTCGGTGGCGGTCAGCGGCCCGATCGAGGTCAACAGCCCACTCGCCACCTTGCGTGCCGCGCGCGCCGGCCTCGGCGTCGCCATGATCCCGGACTTCATCGGTCGTCCCTACATCGAAACGGGCGAGCTCGTTTCCCTGTTCGATGACTACCTGCCAAAGGATCGCGGCATCTATGCCGTCTATCCGCATCGCCGCTACCTGCCGGCCAAGGTGCGAGCCCTTGTCGATTTTCTTCACGTCTGGTTCCGCCAGCAGGTCTGACAGCAAGGAAAGGCTGCTCCGAAGTCCCATTTCCGACGAAATTGTCAGACAGGGAGAAGTTCAGGGATTCGGGCGCAGGGGTAATGGCGACATGAGAACACGTTTGGCATTGATTGCGGCACTCCTCGGCACCCCCCTGCCGGCCTTTGCCCATCCGCATGTCTTTGCCGAGGCCCGACTCGAAATCGTCGCCGGCACGGACGGGACAGTTTCGGAACTGCGTAATGTCTGGCGTTTCGACGACATCTTCTCGTCCAGCGTGCTCATGGATTTCGACAAGAACAGCGACCTGAAGCTCGATCACGGCGAACTGAACGAGATCGCCGAGACGATCCGCACATCGATCGCCGACTACGGCTTCTTTACCTCCATCACCGCCAATGGCGCTTCGGTATCCGTTGCAAGGCCGGACGTGTTTCACGTTGACTTCAAAGACAATCAACTCCTCGTCTTCTTCGTCGCAAAGCCCGAAAAGGTGCTGCCGCTAAAGGGCAAGCTCAGCATCGGCGTCTATGACCCGACCATGTACACCGCGATCGATTTCGCCAACGACGGGGACATGGTCACCGAAGGCGACGGCTTCAAGCTCTGCAAGCGCGCCGTGGTCCGGCCCGACCCGGATCAGATTATTGCCGAGAACCAGGCGAATCTGACATCGGCTTTCTTCGACGATCCGGCCGGCAGCGACATGACCAAGCTGTTCGCCACAAGGCTCGAGCTGACATGCTAATGCGACGCCTTGCCGGAGCAACGGCCGGCGCGGCCCTTGTCGTGATCGTCGCTGCCTCGCTGGCGCATGCCGCCTCGCCGCTCGGCATCGGTACAGCGGAGCCGGCATTCCAGACGACCGGTCCGTTCGGCGGCTTCCTTGCCTTCATCAACCAAAACCAGCAGGCCTTCTATCGAGCACTGACCGGGGCGTTGAAAGCCATGCGCGAGGACCCAGCCCACCTGTGGACCTTGATCGGCCTTTCCTTCGCCTATGGCGTCTTCCATGCCGCCGGCCCCGGCCACGGAAAAGCGGTCATTTCCTCCTACATAATCGCCAACGAGACCGAACTGCGGCGCGGCATCGCCATTTCCTTTATTTCCGCCTTCCTCCAAGGCGTCGTCGCGATCGCGCTGGTCGGGCTCGGCTATGCGGTTTTGCGCGGCTCGGCGATTTCCATGACCGATGCGACGCATGCTCTGGAGATCGCCAGCTTCGCCCTCGTCGTGGCCTTTGGCACCTGGCTCCTGCTGCGCAAGCTGAACGCCCTGCGAATCGCGCGGCGCGCGCCGGTCAGCGCCGCCCTGTTTCATGCGCCCTCGACAGGAAGCCTGTTTGACGCCCCCTCCCCGGCGACAGCCGCAGCGGGCAATGGCACAGGGCTCTCGTTCCGCGCAGTTGCCGTGGAACACGGACATGAAGCCCTTGCGCCCGGTTCGGTCTGCCCCGATTGCGGGGTGACCCACCTGCCTGACCCGCGCCTCCTGTCTTCCAGCAACTTCAGCTGGCGCGAAGCATCGTCGGCGATCGTCGCCGTTGGCCTCAGGCCCTGCTCGGGCGCACTTCTGGTGATGACCTTCGCCCTGTTGAACGGACTTTATCTCGGCGGGGTTCTGTCGGTCTTCGCCATGGCGCTCGGTACCGCGATCACCGTCTCGGCCCTCGCCGCCCTCGCCGTTTCGGCAAAGGGCCTGGCCGTCAGGCTGTCCGGCCCAGGCTCACCGATGGCACGGCGGGTCACAGATGCAATCGAGATNNTGATTGCGCTCGGCGCGCTGCTGCTCGCCGCCTCTCTCCAGCCCTGAGAAGCGCGTCTACGACTGGTCGCGCCGCCGCTGATGGCGGGCCCGCAACCACAGTACGATGAAGATGGACATGATCCCCACGGTACCCACCACCGCAGCGAGCACCGGCGAAAAGTCGCCGATCCACAGGACCAGCTTCGGCAGGCCGAGCAACACAAGGCCGAAGCCAAGCACGATGGCCAGCGCCGCATAGGCCGCCGACCGATTGCTTTTCTTATCGCTCTGGTTCTCGTTCATGCCGTCGCTCCCTTGACCAGGTCCGCCCGAATGTCTTCGAGCTTGCGGATCTGCCTGCCGTCCTCTGTAAAATTGCCGGGCGAAAGCCAGGCCTCGAAGGCGGCCTTGATGACCGGCCATTCACCGCNNATCGAAAACCAGGCGGTGTCGCGGTTCTTGCCCTTGGACAGCATGTGCTGGCGGAACACGCCCTCGAAGGTGAAACCGTAGCGCTCTGCCGTCATCCGGCTCGGCACGTTCTCATTGTGGCACTTCCACTCATAACGGCGATAGCCCAGATCGTCGAATACATGGCGCGCCATCAGGTAGTGCGCCTCGGTGGAAAGCGGCGTACGGCTCATCGCCGGACCATGGGCGACCGCCCCGACCTCAACGACGCCATTGGCCGGATCGGCCCGCATATAGCTGGCCATGCCGACGATCTTGCCCGTCTGCTTGTCACGGAAGACGTGCGGCACCCAGCCCCAGTTGCTCCGGACGCCATCAAGCCACGTTCCGAAGTCCTCGATGCCGGCGAAGTCCGGCTGGGTGAAATAGGTCAGCAGCGGATTGATGCCCATGCCGCCGAGACCATCCCAAAGGCCCTGGAGATGCGTCGCCTTGTCATAGGGTTCAACGGTAACGAAACGGCCTTCGAGACGAACCGGCTTCGGGGCCGGGCAGCCCTTGAATGTGGAAAGATCGCGCATGTCTGCCTCTTCATGTGTCGGCAAACGATTAGGCCAGCCGCCCGGCAAAGGCAACTGGCCGGCGCATTGTGATGGGGAGCGGTTCAGGCCTGGACAGACGAAACGGTCACCTCGATATGATCGACCAGCCCGTCGGCAAGGCCGAGGCGGCCGGCCAGCAAGTCGAGATAGCCGCGCTCGGCCCGGCTGTCGGGATCGATCGCCAACCGCGAGGCGGTGTAGAGTTCGACCTTCTGCTCCTCGCTGACCGCCGCCTTGACGAGCGCATCGAGATCGGTGGGTGCGGCCAACTCCCTCTCAAGGAAGGCTTCGGCTTCCGCGCCGAGGCCCGAGAGGTGGATCTTGTCCATGACGCGGGCGCGCTCGGCGGCATCGATATGGCCGTCGGACTTGGCAGCGGCGATCATCGCACGCACGAGAATCAGGGCGAAATCGTCGGAGGCGGCGGGCGCCTCGACGCTGAACGGCGAGTCGGCCGGCGGCGGCAAGAGCTTCTGCTCGGCCTCAGCGACATCCTGCGGTGTCTTTCCGGCCTGGTAGTTCTTGTAGGCCTGATAGCCGATCCCGGCGATGGCAGCGAGACCTCCAAGCGTCACGGCGTTGCCGGCGAGCTTGCGCCCTGTCTTGGTGCCGAGAAGCACGGCGGCGATGGCGCCGGTTGCCAGCGGATTGTCCTTGGCAAGCTGGACGGCATCGCCGGCCTTCTGCTTAACGGTGCCGGTCGAGCCCGGCACCTGGGCACCGAGAAATTGATCAAGCAGCTTCTTCGCGTCGAACATCGGGATCTCCGTCGGTTTCGTCCTCGCATGCTAGATAAGAAGCGATCGCGAAATTACCATGACGCAGCGACGCTTTCCCTTCTGCGGCGTCAGCCGGCGAGAGCCGCTGCCTCTGCCGCGAGCTTGGTGATGCCGGCCCAATCGCCCGCCTCGACAAGCTCCTTCGGTGCGACCCAGGAACCGCCGACGCAGACCACATTCGGCAACGACAGGTAATCTCGCGCATTCTTGAGCGAAATGCCGCCGGTCGGGCAAAACAGTGTGCCGGCAAGCGGCGAGGACAGCGCCTTGAGATAGGCGACGCCACCGGCCTGCTCGGCGGGGAAGAACTTCAGCACCTGATAGCCTTCCTCGCGCAGTTGCATCACTTCGCTGGCGGTCGCAGCGCCTGGAAGCAGCGGAATTTCGGAAGACCGTGCGGCATGGATCAGTTCGCGGGTCGTTCCCGGGCTGACGATGAACTGCGAGCCGGCCTTTACCGCCGCCTCGAAATGCGAGGGATTGAGAATCGTGCCGGCACCGACCACCGCGCCCTCGACTTCCCCGGCGACGCGACGGACCGCTTCCAGCGCGGCATCGGTACGCATGGTGATCTCGATCGCCCTCAGCCCGCCAGCGACAAGCGCCCTTGCGAGCGGCACAGCACTTGCCGCATCCTCGATGATCAGCACCGGAATAACCGGCTGCAGCCTGAGGGTGGAAAGGAGTTTTTCGATTTTTTCACTCACGGCAGGCATCCATTTCAAACGATTGAATTCGACCCAAGGATTATCGCGAACCTGTGTCATTGTCGAGACAAATGCGCGCGCTAAGGATGGTGACAGTTTGCATGGCCGTTCAACTGCGTTACGGTAACTGGGATTTTCACGATGGACGGCGAGATGGCAAAAGAAATCGAGCGCAAGTTCCTGGTGATCAATGACAGCTGGCGCGACTGCGTCACGTCGGCGACTGCAATGCGGCAGGCTTATCTATCGGTCAATTCCGATCGGTCCGTCCGCGTACGGACCAGCAACGAAGATTCGGCGAAGCTCACGATCAAGTTTGGCAAGACCGCCCTGGTTCGGGACGAGTTCGAATATGACATCCCGCTCGATGAGGCGCTCGAAATGATCTCCTTTGCGATCGGCAGCGTCATCGAGAAGGTTCGCTACACCGTCGAGATCGGTGGCTTCACCTGGGAGATCGACGTCTTCGAGGGCGCCTTCCAGGGGCTCGTCATCGCCGAGGGGGAAATGCAGTCCGAGCAGGACCAGCCAGAGTTCCCACAGTGGCTCGGACGCGAGGTGACCGGCGACCGTCGCTATTCCAACCAGGCGCTGGCCACCGAAAGGTTGAAGCCCGAGGTCGTGCATGCCGTATCGAATTAGACCGGACCATCCCTTCGGCGAGGAGGTCGTGGCGGTCGCGAGCGAACAGCTGAGGCGCGCCATCAGCGCCCTGGAAGACCAGCCCGAGGGCGTGCACGAAGCCATCCACGAGGCACGCAAGAAGTTCAAGCGCGTGCGTTCACTCTACCGCCTCGTCGCCTTGGACCAGAGACAATTCCGCTCCGCGGAGAACGCCCGGCTGCGCGACACAGCCCGGACCCTGTCCATCGTGCGCGATGCCACAGCGCTGATCGAGACCGTTGCTTATCTCGAGAGCCATGCGCTGAACGACGAGGAGAAAGATGCCCTCTCCCACGCGCGCGCGGCGCTCACCGAGCGGCGCGACGCACGGGCGCTCGCCGAAACCGACCTCCCGGAAAAGGTTTCAAGTGCCATCTCGGCCTGTCGCGAGGCAATCACCGCGCTGGAAAAGGCCACGTTTCCCTCCAGCCCGCGCAAGGCCGCCAAGCTGCTCGCCAAGGGCTGGCGCAAGGGTCTGGACCGGGCACGCGCTTCGCTCGACGATTGCCATCGCAGCGTTCACGAGGAAGTCTTCCACGAACTGCGCAAGGCCGGTCAGGCCTACTGGATGAACCTGTCGCTATTGCGCGACATCTGGCCTTCGGCCATGCGCGCCAAGCGAGCCGAAGCCAAGGCATTGGTGGACACGCTGGGCCATGAACACGACCTTGCGCTGCTCGCAGACCTTCTCGACCGGGAAACCGGGCTGATCGGCGGCGGCGAGGAATTCTCCCACCTGCTCGGCGCAATCATCCGCCAGCAACAGGAACTGCGCAGGGACGCGCTCGCAATCGCCGAGCACGTGTTCGGCGATACGCCGGCGCGCGAGGGCATGATCATCGAGGCTCTGTGGATCGCCGCAGCCACCGAATAGCCGACACTGCTGACATTTCTTGGCAGCAATCTCTTTAGGATCGAACCATGAGTCGTTCCGAACGCTTGTTGTCCCTGCTGCAGGTCCTGCGCCGCCATCGCCAGCCGGTGAGCGGAGCCGCGCTGGCGCGTGAACTGGGCGTTTCGCTGCGCACGCTCTACCGTGACATCGCCACCCTGCAGGCGCAGGGCGCCAACATCGAGGGCGAAGCGGGCGTCGGCTACGTGCTGCGCCCCGGCTACATGCTACCGCCACTGATGTTCTCCCGCGAGGAGATCGAGGCGCTGGTCCTCGGCGCGCGGCTGGTGGCGCAACGGGCGGACCGTGAACTGGCAATTTCCGCCCGCGATGCCCTTGCCAAGATTACCGAAGTCCTGCCGGGCGAGCTGCGCGAGGAGCTCGCGTCGAGCACCTTGTTTGCAGGGCCAGGACTGCCTCTGCCGGAAGACCGCATCGACCTTGCCCGGATGCGCCATTTCATACGCTCGGAGCAGATGCTGAAGATCGCCTATCGCGACGAGAAGGGGAGCGCGACCGAGCGCGTAATCTGGCCCTTTGCCCTCACCTTCTTCGAGGGCGCCCGCGTGGTGATCGCCTGGTGCATGCTGCGCAACGATTTCCGCCNNTCCGCCACTTCCGCACTGATCGCATGGACATCCTGGAAGGTCCCCTGGCCCGCTACCCGAAGCGCCGGATGCAGTTACTCAAGGCATGGCGACAGCAAAACGACTATTCCGAGCGCACGCTGTAGCATGCTGTCATTTTTTGGCAGCAGAGTTGCCTAGTGTCTGGCTCTCAACCCAGGAGAAGCCCATGACACCGAACCTCGTTATTCTTTACGTCGACGACACCGAGAGGAGCTCCGCCTTCTACGAGGCCCTGCTCGAGGTCAAGCCCGCNNCCGCAAGGCCGTGGAGCCGGCCGTGACCGGCAGCACCGGCGCCTTCGAGATCGACGTGCCCCTGGCGAATGGCGCCGAGGTCGACGCGGCCTTTGCCCGCCTGTCCGCCGCCGGTCACACGATCTTGCAGGAGCCGACCGACATGGCATTCGGCCACAACTTCGTCATCGCCGACCCGGATGGCCATCGCATCCGCTTCTACAATCCTCCGGCGCGGTAGACGACACATGTCTGCGCGGACGTGACGAAGCCGCCCCCCGCCGCGCTTCCCCCCGGACGGCCAGGATTTGACAATATTCAAAGTGCCGTCCGGTGCACGAAAAACGTTGCGCGGCAAGGGCCGAGGCAGTATTCCCCGGCCATGACCGACGATTTCCAAACCCCTCGCCATGAAGAGGGCGGCGCCTTCTGTGTTGCCGCGCTCTATCATTTCGCCCGTTTCCCGCGCTTCGAGAGCTTTCGCGCCGAGCTTGATGCCGTCGCGCGCGAAAACGGCATCAAGGGCACGCTGCTGCTGGCCGCCGAAGGCATCAACGGCACGATCGCCGGCACCAACGAGGGCATCGCGAAAATCCTCGCCTTCCTGCGCGCCCAACCTGAATTTGCTGCGCTCGTGCACAAGGAAAGCCGCGCCTCGAAAATGCCGTTCCTGCGCATGAAGGTGCGACTGAAGAAAGAGATCGTCACGATGGGCGTCGAGAATATCGACCCCAACAAGATCGTCGGCACCTACGTCGATCCGAAGGACTGGAACGCGCTGATTTCCGATCCCGAC
>DBUL01000132.1:432-12054 GCA_002307905.1 Rhizobiaceae bacterium UBA1291 | reverse complement strand
TACCACCTCAAGGGCGGCATCCTGAAATATCTCGAGGAAGTGCCCGCGGAAGAAAGCCTGTGGGACGGCGCCTGCTTCGTCTTCGACGAGCGCGTCTCGATAACCCACGGCCTGAAGCAGGGCGAGCACACGCTCTGCCACGCCTGCCGCTACCCGTTGACGGCGGAAGAGGTGACATCGCCGAAGTTCGAGGAGGGTGTCTCCTGCCCGCACTGCTACGACAGCCGCACCGAGGCAGATCGTGACCGCTACCGCCAACGCCAAATGCAGATCGCGCTTGCCAAGAAACGCGGCGAGAAGCACATCGGCAGCTGAAGGGCCTTTCCTTCGCATCTCAGGAGAGCCACTCGCTTCGCCAATCAGTGCTAGTCCTGCCTGTGACGCGCCTTGATGCTCTCGATATCAGCCAGCAGAACCTTGAACGCCTCGACCGCTTTTTGCGGCGCGAAAGGCAAGATGGCGGGGGATCAGACCTGGCGGCAAGAGGCGCAGGATCCGCCGGTGCCCATCGTATTCAAAACGTCGTCCCCTCCCCTTGCGGGGAGAGGTAATGTCTGTAGCGCCCGCTTACCAGCCGGCGACCACGGCGCCCTTGAACTCTTCAGCGACGAAGGCCTTGATCTCGTCGTTGTAGTAAGATTCGAGCAGCGTCTTCAGCCAAGCGGCGTCCTTGTCGGCGACGCGCACGGCGATGACGTTCACATAGGGGGCCTTCTCACCTTCGATGGCGATCGAGTCCGTCTTCGGGTTCAGGCCCGCCTCGATGGCATAGTTGGTGTTGATCACCGAGGCATCGACATCGTCGAGCGAACGCGGCAGCTGGGCGGCGTCGAGTTCGACGAATTCGATGTTCTTCGGATTCTCCGTGACATCCGCCGGACCGATCTTCAGACCCTTGGCGGCATCGACCTTGATCAAGCCCTTGTCGGCCAGCACCAGCAACGCGCGACCGCCATTGGTGGGATCGTTCGGGATCGCAACCTTGGCGCCATCCGCCAGTTCGTCGAGGCTCTTCACCTTCTTGGAATAAATGCCCATTGGGAAGTTGACCGTCGGGCCGACGCTGACGATCTCGTAGCCGCGGTCGGCAATCTGGTTGTCGAGATAGGGCTGGTGCTGGAAGGAGTTGGCGTGAAGGTCGCCATCGGCCAGCGCCTGGTTCGGCACGACATAGTCGGAGAACTCCAGGATCTCGATCTCAAGCCCCTTCTTGGCCGCGACTTCCTTGACCCTTTCCATGATCTGCGCATGCGGGCCGGGCGTCACGCCGACCTTGATGTTCTCGGCCAGTGCAGCCGTGGAAAAGAGGGCTGCAACTGCGGCAACAGCGATCAATTTCTTCATTTCATGTCACTCCTTGGTTTTCTAATGACGGGATTTCAGTTCTTTCGGCTGCGCTTGTCGAAGCGCCGGGCCAGATGGTCACCGGCGCTCTGCACCGCCTGGACGAGAACGATCAGCACGACGACCACCGCCAGCATGACGTCCGGCATGAAGCGCTGGTAGCCGTAGCGGATGCCTAGGTCACCAAGCCCGCCGCCGCCGACCGCACCGACCATGGCGGAATAGCCGATCAGGCTCACCGCCGTCAGCGTCAGCGCCATGGCAATGCCGGGCTTGGCCTCGGCGAGCAACACCTTGGTGACAATCTGGAACGGGGTGGCGCCCATGGCGCGTGCCGCCTCAATCAGCCCCTTGTCGACCTCGCGGATCGCCGCCTCGATCAGGCGCGCGATGAAGGGAATGGTGGCAACCGTCAAGGGGACGATCGCAGCGGCAGTGCCGATCGAAGTTCCTGTAACGAGCCGGGTGAACGGGATGATAGCCACGACAAGGATAATGAAGGGCGTCGAGCGTGCCGCGTTGACGATCAACCCAACGATACGGTTAACGGTCGGGGCCGCGAAAAGCTCCCCCCTGCCGCTGGTCGCCAGGAACACACCGATCGGCAGGCCGATCACCGTGCCGATCACGCCGGCGACAGCGACCATCTGCAAGGTTTGCCAAAGTGCCTTGAGCAGCAGACTGAAAAGCAAGTCATACGCCATAGCCGAGCACCTCCGTGACGAGACCTGTCTGCTGATAGAAACGGCTGGCCCGTTCCAGGGTCGCCGGATCGGCCGGATAGGAGACGACAAGCGAACCGAAAGGCTCTCCGGCGATCTCGTCGATCGCGCCGGCCAGAATGTTGATTTCGGCGCCGAGTTCGGCAACCAGCCGCGCAGTCAGCGGCTGGAACGCCGTTTCACCGAAGAAGACGAGCCGTACCAGCGCCCTGTCACCCGGCGAAGGCTCATCCCTCAGATCCGAACGGATCCACTCCGGTAGCTTCGCCCCGATCGAGGCCGAGAGAAGCGCCAGCGTTGTCTCATGCTTTGGAGCGGTAAAAACGTCGAAGGTGCGGCCATGCTCAACGATCAGCCCACGGTCAATCACCGCCACCTGCGAGGCGATGGTCTTCACCACCTCCATCTCGTGGGTGATCAACAGGACGGTGAGGCCCAGATCGTGGTTGATGGTCTTCAGAAGCTCGAGAATCGACTGGGTCGTTTCCGGATCGAGCGNNGCCCGGGCAATGCCGACGCGTTGCTTCTGCCCGCCGGAGAGTTCGGCCGGATAGCGACCGGCCTTGTCCGAGAGCCCGACCAGTTCCATCAGAGGTTTCACCCGCGCGTCGATCGCCTGCCTGTCGATGCCGGCAATCTCCAGCGGCAAGGCGATATTGTCATGTACTGTGCGCGACGACAGAAGGTTGAAATGCTGGAAGATCATGCCGACCGAGCGGCGCAGCGTCCGGAAGCCCGCAGCGTCCAGCGCGCCTACATCGACGCCATCGACCAGCACCTTGCCGGATGAGGGAGTTTCAAGCCCGTTGACCAACCGGATCAGGGTCGATTTTCCCGCTCCCGAGCGGCCGATAATGCCGGTGATCGAACCCTTCGGCACCGTGTAGTCAATCCCGGAAAGCGCCGTGAAAGCCGGCTGCCCGTTGGAGCCGCCGAAATGCTTGGTGACGCCTTCGAAGGCGACCATCGGGTTTTGGGCAAGGGGTGCCTTGTCGCCGGGCGCACTCATCGGAAGCCCCCTGTTGGGGCGTTGGGCAGGTTTGGTCTGTTCGTCATGGAAGTCTCTTCAGTGAGCGTCGCCAATGGCGGCAAAGATGATCGTGTGCCGGATGGTCTATCGCGACATACACATTCGGACGGTTGGGCGCCGCTCTAGCATCATCAGTCTCACCTTTTCAAACCCGGCGGGCGCAGGTCAGCCATGCGCCGCGGAAATCTGGTCTGCTTATGCCACTCACCACCGCGTCCGGACAGAGATGTTTTTCCGCCCAGCAGGAAGAAAAGCGGAAAATTCGTCCAAGTCGAATGCCGCGCTGGGTCGGCAGGCGTGCCGCACTTCGGCGACACGCCGCTATTTCCGTCAGTTCATCACAGTAACGAAGTCGTCCTTCGGGCGGCGCACCTTCTTGAGATTGACGAGCCAATCACCATCCTCGGCACGATAGCCGAGCGGCAAGATCGTGACGGAGCGCAGACCGCGTTCGCGAAGCCCCAGGATCTCGTCGAGCTTGGCGGCGTCGAAGCCTTCCATTGGCGTCGAATCAACGCCCTCGAAGGCGGCGGCCGTCAGCGCCAGCCCGAAGCCGATATAGGCTTGGCGCGCCGCATGCTCGAAGTTCACCTGCGGGTCGCGTGGCGGATAGGTGTCGAGCAGCATCTTGCGGTAACTCTCCCAGCCTTCGTTGACGAAACCGCGCTCCTCGTTCACCAGGTCGAACATGCCGTTGATGCGCTCGGGCGTGTAATTGTCCCAGGCGGCGAAGACGAGGAGATGCGACCCTTCGGTGACCTGGGCCTGATTCCAGGCGATTTCCTGGATCTTAGCCCGTGTCTGCGGATCCTTGACGACAATGATCTCGTAGGGTTGCAGGCCGCTAGAGGTCGGGGCCAGTCGCGCCGCTTCGAGAATGCGGTCGACCTTGTCTTCTGCAACGATCTTGGACGGGTCCATTTTCTTGGTGGCATAGCGCCAGTTGAGCTTTTCGATGAGCATGGGAGTGTACCTTTTCTAGTTGGTTGATACCGCCTCCCGCGGAACTGGGGCGCCGCTGCAGAATTCGGTATCAAAACGTAACCAAGGCTAGATATGTAACTTGGAGGAAGACACAAGAAGGCACATAGGCTATACGAAGGCACATGGAGGTAACCGGAAATGTGCTCACCTTACGATCCGGCGCAATGCCCGACAGTCAGTGAAATGCTCTCGCGCCTGGGCGACAAATGGAGCGTTCTCGTCATCATGGTCCTGCGCAAGGGGCCGCAACGCTTCAGCGACCTGAAGCGTGCCGTGGTCGGCATTTCCCAGCGCATGCTGACCTTGACCCTGCGTGCGCTCGAGCGTGACGGCATGGTCAAGCGCACCGTCTATCCGACGGTCCCGCCCCGCGTGGAATACGAACTGACCGAGGTCGGGCAATCCTTCTCGGAGCCGATCGAAGCCGTGGGAGGCTGGGTGTTCAACAATTACAGTAAGATTCACGATGCCCGCGCCGAATTCGACCAGCGCACGGCCGCCGAACGCGGCAACGACAAGCTGATCCGCATAGGTTGAGGCTATGCCCCTCGGCAGCAGCCGGCGGAGCGGAATTGATCAGCGTTTCGCAGGGTCTGTCACGCCCCCTTGTGATTGCCCTTCGGGAACAACGCTGCCAGCTCGCTATACCATTTGCCGCTCTTCTTGATCGTTCGCACCTGGGTGTCGTAGTCGACATGGACGAGGCCGAAACGCATCTTGTAACCTTGCGCCCACTCGAAATTATCCATCAGGCTCCAGNNTTGATGAGGTCGGCGACGACGCTCAAGTGCTCGGCATAGTAGTCGAGGCGCGGTTGGTCATCGACCTCGCCGTTCTCGACCTCCATGTTGTAGCAGGCGCCGTTCTCGGTGATGTAGCAGACCGGCAGGTCATACCGATCGTAGAGACCCTCGACCAACGACTTCAGCGCCGGGGCATAGACTTCCCAGCCGATATCAGTCTTGACCGTGGAGACCGGCGGCGCATCGACGGTTGCCGGGAATTCCGCACCCGGCGTCGGATCGTCGGAGACCCGCATCGGCGTGTAGTAGTTGAGGCCCCACCAGTCGAGCTTCTGGTGGATGATCTCCATGTCGCCGTCCTTGATTTCCGGCATGCGGTCGCCCAGCGCCGCGAGAAAGGCGGCGGGATATTCACCCTTGAATACCGGATCGAAAAACACGCCGTTGTGGAACTCGAAGGCCCGTTCGGCCGCCGCCGCGTCGGCTTCGCTTGCAGAGCCGGCCACGACCGAATGGGCGTTGAGCACCAGCCCGGCCGGCACCTGCGGGGCCACCTGGCGGATCGCGTCGATACCCAGCCCATGGGCGAGATTGGTGTAATGCAGCGCATGCAGCGCCGCATCCATGTTCCTCTCGCCTGGCGCATGCTGGCCGTAGAGATGCGACAGCCAGACCGAGCACCAGGGCTCGTTGAAGGTCGCGACCGCATCCAGCCGGTCGCCGAGCNNCAGCCGGTCGCCGAGCCGGGCCATGACGATCTTGGCATAGCGCTGGAAGGCGTAGGCGGTCGAACGCGCGGTCCAGCCGCCGTCGCCCGTCAGCGCCAGCGGCAGGTCCCAATGGTAGGCGTGGCAAAGGCCTTGATGCCACGTGCCTTCAGCCCGTCGATCAGCTTGTCGTAGAAGTCGAGGCCCTTCTCGTTGATGCGCCCCGTGCCGTCGGGAATGACCCGCGGCCAGGCGATCGAGAAGCGATAGGCAGACACGCCCATATCCTTGATGAGATCTAGATCCTCTTCCCAGCGATGGTAGTGGTCGCAAGCCACATCACCATTGTGCCGGCCATGGACGCGGCCCGGCATGTTGGAAAAAGCGTCCCAGATCGACGGCTTGCGCCCATCGGCCTTGGTGGCGCCTTCGATCTGGTAGGAGGCGGTGGCGACACCAAATACGAAATCGCCGGGAAAGCGTTCGGCAAGCTTCTTTGGATCGGTCATCTGGATACCCTTCGTCTTCTGGGCAGGCGTGCGGCAAAGGCCTCTTCGTCAAGGCGCCCCAAAAATTATCGCCAGCGGCATATACCATTCACCAGAGCCGGTGAAGAGCGAGCGAAGAAAAAACTGCAACGTTGCAGGATTGAGTGTTTCCGGGACATTATTGATGCCCTGAAGGCTTCGAGATGGTGACCCGCTGTTGATTTTCCTGCCGGCACCAATTCCAGTCGCCCGCGAGCGCATCCCAACTGGACCTCGCCTTCCAAGCTCGGTACCCTTGCCGCATGACCAGCAAGGAAGGCGACAGCGCGCAGACGGTCCTATCGGGTGCAAACGTGCAGACGCGGCATGTGGGCTCCGCCGGCGTCACCTTGACGCGCCTGCGCCATTCCGACTTCGAGACCCTCCAGCCAGCGCTTCCCGAATACACCTTTTCGATATTGCTCGCCGGTCGTTCCAGACCCTGGCGCGACATCGGCGACGGATTGACGATTCCCAAGGGCGCGGAAGGATATCGACATCAGGGTGCGGGTATCCTGACCCCTCCCGACACATCCGCTCTCTGGCGGGTCGAGGGCAATCACGACTGCCTGATTTTTTCCTTCCCCAAGGAAATGGTGGCACGGATGGTCGAAGAGTTCACGCCGACGGGTGGGGCCTCGCTTGATCGGCTGACAGGGCACGTGGTGCAGGATCCGATTTTCGCCGCCGTCTCGACCGCGCTCTGGAAGGAATGCATCAAGGCAGGCGAGGACGGCATCGGTCGCGCCTGTGGCGACCATGGCATCGCCCTCATTCTTGCACGTCTCGCTCAGGAAGCCGAGCGCGCGCCATCGCCCGATGTTGCCCGGGGCGCGAAAGAGCAGCTGTCGCCCGGCAGCCTGAAGCGGGCGATCGAGTACATGCGCTCAACGGTGGCCGACGATCCGAGCCTGGAGGAGATCGCCACTGCGGCAGGCTTGAGCCAGTTCCATTTCCTGCGCGCTTTCAAGGCCTCCACGGGCAGAACGCCGTTTCAATGGCTGCAGGACTTCCGGATCGAACTCGCATCCGGCTTGTTGGCGGCCACTGACATGCCCCTCGCGCAGGTCGCCCTTGACGTCGGCTTCAAGAACCAGAGTCATTTCAGCACCGTATTTCGCCGTTCGACCGGCACGACCCCGGCGCAGTGGCGTGCTCGTGCCCGCGCATAGTTTTCGCAATCACGGGCAATGGCCCGCAACCAGCAGAAAGAACCTGCCCCGAACATATCCTAGGGAACAAGCGTCGGCACCGAAGCCGCCCGAAGGAGATTTGTCATGCAACCCAATGCAGCACGGAATACCTCGCCTGCAAACCACCCCTGCCCGCTTGATGTCGTGCGGGCTGTCTACCGTGCCTATGCTGGCCGCGATCTGGCCGCGATCCAGGCTCTCTACCATCCGGACTGCGAGATCTACCAGTCCGACCTCTTGCCATGGGGCGGCGAATATCGCGGTTACTCCGGCCTCCAGCAGTTCTTCACCCGGCTGACCAGCACGATCAACACCGAGATCGTCGACGAGCAACTGTTCGAGGCAGGCGACCGCGTGGTCAGTATCGGACGCACACGGGGCAAGGCCTGGGCGACCGGCCAGCAATTCGAGCTTCCTGCAGTCCATATTTACACGGTACGCGAGGGAAAGATTGTCCGCTACGAAGCCTATGTCGATACCCCGGCCATGCTCTCGGCCTGCGCATCGGAATGACCGAACGCGGATGCTCGGCATCTCCAGAACTTGTTTAAGTCACATCGGTCACCCCTCTCCCCACTCGCGGGGAGAGGCCGGAAGCAACTGGGTTGCTCCCGGTGGTGAGGGCAAAGCGGCGAGGAGAGCTTCCGCTTGACCCCACGAGCGCGAAGTCACACCTTGACCCACGCCCCGTTGCCCTTCGACGACGCCACGCAGGCCTCGACGAAGGCAACGCCTTTGACGCCGTCGTCGATGGTCGGATAGACGACCGCTGGATCGACGGCCGTGCCGGCCTTGGCGGCGTTGATCGCCGCTGCCGCCTCCGAGTAGATCGTCGCAAAGGCTTCGAGATAGCCTTCCGGATGGCCGCCGGGAATGCGGCTGACGCGCCCGGCTGCAGCCCCGGCGCCGGCACCGTTGCGTGTGATGAGCCGCTTCTGTTCGCCGAAGGGTGTGAACCACAAATAATTCGGGTTCTCCTGCTCCCATTCGAGACCGCCCTTCGTTCCATAGACCCGCAGGCGCAGGCCGTTCTCGTTGCCCGGCGCCACCTGGCTGCACCAAAGCATACCCTTGGCCCCGCCTTCGAAGCGCAGCATCACATGCGCGTTGTCGTCGACCCGCCGCCCCTCGACGAAACTGTCGAGATCGGCCGCAAGGCTGTCGAGCCTCAGCCCCGAAACAAAGCAGGCGAGGTTATAGGCGTGCGTGCCGATATCGCCGGTCGATCCACCGGCGCCCGCCTGCTTGGGATCGGTCCGCCAGACAGCCTGTTTGGCGCCGGTCTGCTCGACCGCCTCGGTTAGCCAGTCCTGCGCATATTCGGCCTGCACCACGCGGATCGCGCCGAGTGCACCCTCGGCCACCATTTCGCGGGCCTGGCGCACCATCGGATAGCCGGTGTAGTTGTGGGTCAGCACGAACAGCGCCTTCGACCGGTCGGCGACCTCTTTCAGCTTCTTCGCGTCCTCGAGGTTGGAGGTCAACGGCTTGTCGCAGATGACGTGGATGCCGCGCTCGAGAAAGGCTTTGGCCGCGGGATAGTGCATGTGATTGGGGGTGACGATCGACACCGCCTCGATGCCGTCGGGCCGGGCCGCTTCCCTCGCCGCCATCTCCTCGAACGAACCGTAGCAGTGCTCCGGATCGAGGCCCAGCTCGCGGCCGGAGGCGAGCGATTTCT
Source organism: Rhizobiaceae bacterium UBA1291 (assembly GCA_002307905.1). Taxonomy (GTDB): domain Bacteria; phylum Pseudomonadota; class Alphaproteobacteria; order Rhizobiales; family Rhizobiaceae; genus Allorhizobium. Next base: position 3,123 of record DBUL01000132.1, on the reverse strand, counting down.
CCGCCGTCGACGACAAGGCCCCGGCCACCAGATCGAAATGATCGTCGATGCGCGCCGCCATGCGGTGCACCCCGCCGATGAAGGCGCCCGACCCGCCGCCCACCATGCCGAGCCTGATCTTTTGCGTCCGCGCTTCCGTCTTTCCTTCGATTGCCATGAAATACGTCTCCCTTGTTGTCTCTGACACCCCCTCTGGCTGCCGCCATCTCCCCCACAAGGGGGAGAGCGTCCCTTGCCCACCTCCCTGCTTGAAGCAGGCACCGGGGCGGCGGCAAAGCCCCTCCCCCTTGTGGGGAGGGGTTGGGGAGGGGNNGGGGGGGGGGGGGGGGTTCTTTCTTCTAAAGGCCGAGCATCCGGCGATTGGCCGCATCGTCGGTCCCGCCTGCGGCAAAATCGTCAAACGCATGTTCCGTCACACGGATGATATGATGCTTGACGAACTCGGCGCCTTCCCGGGCGCCGTCTTCCGGATGCTTCAGCGCGCATTCCCACTCGACCACGGCCCAGCCGTCGAAGTCGTTGGCTGCCATCTTGGAGAAGATCGCGCCGAAATCGACCTGGCCGTCGCCGAGCGAGCGGAAGCGCCCTGCCCGGTTCACCCAGCTCTGATAGCCGCCATAAACGCCCTGCCGGCCGGTCGGATTGAACTCCGCGTCCTTGACGTGGAACATCTTGATCCGGTCCTTGTAGACGTCGATGTTGTCGAGATAATCGAGGCATTGCAGCACATAGTGCGACGGATCGTAAAGCATGTTGGCGCGGGCATGCCCGCCGACGCGCTCAAGGAACATCTCGAAGGTGACGCCGTCGTGCAGGTCCTCGCCGGGATGGATTTCGTAACAGACATCGACGCCTTGCTCCTCGGCATAGTCGAGGATCGGCTTCCAGCGCCTGGCGAGTTCGTCGAAGGCGGCCTCGACCAGGCCGGCCGGCCGCTGCGGCCAGGGATAGAAATAGGGCCATGCCAGCGCCCCGGAAAAGGTCGCATGGGCATTGATGCCGAGATTGTTGGAAGCCTTGAGCGCATACTTGACCTGTTGCACGGCCCATTCCTGCCGCGCCTTCGGGTTGCCGCGCACTTCCGGTGCGGCAAAGCCGTCGAACGCCTCGTCATAGGCCGGATGTACAGCAACCAATTGGCCCTGCAGATGGGTGGAAAGCTCGGTGATCTCGACGCCGTTCGCCCGCGCCACACCGGCCAGTTCGTCGCAGTAGTCCTTGGATTCCGCTGCCTTTTTCAGGTCGATCAGTTGCCCGGCCCAGGTCGGCACCTGCACGCCGAGATAGCCTGCTTCAGCCGCCCATTTGGTGATCGCATCCCAGGAATTGAAGGGCGCGGCTTCGCCCGCAAACTGCCCGAGAAAGATGCCCGGTCCCTTGATCGTCTTCATGAAATATCCCCTCCCGGAATTTTTACTGTAACGTTGCAGTAATCCATCTCTATCAAAGTTTTCAGGCGGGGAAAACCTCCCGTTCTCCCCACCCAACCGCAATTCAAGTGTCAAACGTAGCGGTTGACGACGTTCTCCAGGTACTCCTGACGGCCCGACTTCGGCTCGGGATTGATGTTCTCCCGCTCGACCTGCGCCGCGATCTCGTCGAGAGAGTATTCGCCGCGCAGCATCTTCTGCGCTTCGGGGCTTTCCCACTTCGCGTAGCGTTCCTCGAGCGGCTTCGACAGCGCGCCGTCTTCCAGCATCCGTGCCGCCGCCTTGAGGCCGCGCGCGCAGCAATCCATGCCTCCGATGTGGCCGATCAAGAGGTCCGCCGGATCGAGCGACTGGCGGCGCAGCTTGGCGTCGAAATTGGTGCCGCCCGTCGCAAAGCCGCCGCCCGCGAGGATGTGATAATAGGCCAGCGCCATTTCCGGCACGTTGTTGGGGAACTGGTCGGTGTCCCAGCCCGACTGGTAGTCGTTACGGTTCATGTCGATCGAGCCGAAGATGCCGAACGCGTTCGCCATGGCGATTTCATGCTCGAAGGAATGGCCGGCCAGGATCGCGTGGCCCTGCTCGATATTGACCTTGACCTCGTTCTCCAGCCCGTTCTTCTGCAGGAAGGCATAGACCGTCGCGACGTCGTAGTCGTACTGGTGCTTGGTCGGCTCCTGCGGCTTCGGCTCGATCAGGATCGTGCCCTTGAAGCCGGTCTTGTACTTGTACTCGACGACGAGGTTCAGGAACCGGCCAAGTTGGCTCAGCTCGCGTTTCAGGTCGGTGTTGAGCAGCGTCTCGTAGCCCTCGCGCCCGCCCCACAGCACATAGTTCTCGCCGCCCAGCCGCTGGGTGGCGTCCATGCAGGTCTTCACGGTCGCCGCCGAGAAGGCGAAGACGTCCGGGTCCGGATTGGTGGCAGCCCCCGACATGAAGCGGCGGTTGGAGAACAGGTTCGCCGTGCCCCAGAGCAGCTTGACGCCCGTCTCGGCCTGCTTCTTCTCGAAATGGTCGACAATCGCGTTGAGGTTCTTGGTGTTCTCGGCGAAGTTCGTCCCCTCCGGCCGCACGTCGGCGTCATGGAAGCAGTAATAGGGCACGCCGAGCAACTGGTAGAATTCGAAGGCGACGTCTGCCTTCATCTTCGCCGCTTCCATCGTGTCGGAGAACCACGGACGTTCAAAAGTCTGCCCGCCGAACGGATCGCCGCCCGGCCAGGTGAAGGTATGCCAGTATGCGACGGCGAAGCGCAGATGGT
>DBUL01000132.1:0-172 GCA_002307905.1 Rhizobiaceae bacterium UBA1291 | reverse complement strand
GGACAGAGGGGGGTGCCGCAACCGAGGCATATCTGTTCCTAGCCGAGCCCGCGGATCGCCGGATAAAGCGACCGGTAGCGCCCGTAGGCCTCCTCATAGGCACCGGCAAGCGCCGTGACGGGTTCGATGGTCTCGGCCGTCTTCGGCGCCGTGCACACCGTGAGCGGGTCCG
>DBUL01000089.1:2521-3297 GCA_002307905.1 Rhizobiaceae bacterium UBA1291 | reverse complement strand
GGCATGCGGTTCATCATCGGCAGGATGGTTCCGTCAGCCAAAACGACCTCCAGCCCGAGAACGAGATCGCGCGTCATGCCGTAACGGATGACGCGATTGCCGCCGGCATTGGTGGCGATATTGCCGCCGATCTGGCAGGAGCCGCGCGCGCCGAGATCGAGCGGAAAGGAGAAGCCCGCGTCGAGCGCCGCCTCCTGGATGCGTTGCAGGATAGAGCCTGCGCCGACGACCATCAGGCCGGAGGCGGCGTCGATTTCCTCGATCTGGTCGAGCCCGGCAAGCGATAGCAGAACGCAGCCCTCGGACGGCACGGCACCGCCGGCAAGCCCAGAGCGGCCCCCTTGCGGCACGACGGGCGTATCGTAGTCATGGCAGAGCCGCATGACCGCCGCCACTGCACCGGTGTCACGGGGTGTCACAAGCGCAAGCGGTGTTCCGCCGCGCTCGTCGCTCCAGTCGCGAAGCGCTATCTCCGGGACGTCGGCACCGATTTTCAGGTTTTTTGCCCCGACCGCGCGCTCCAGCGCCGTGACGAGACCCAGCGTTGCTTTCTCCAGGTGCATGGGATCCTCCCGATCTATCCGCTCGCGGCACATCTGGAATAAAATTGCACATATTGCAAATTGATTTTACTATTTGACAAAAAAATGCCGCTCTGTTTATTTCGCTCCGCTGGGGGAGGACCGCAGGCACAGCCTTGCGTTCGGGTCCATTGCAAGCCCGGTATGAGCCACTACGGAAACCGGGAGTGGTTTCCGCATCACAGGGAGGACAGA
>DBUL01000089.1:0-2404 GCA_002307905.1 Rhizobiaceae bacterium UBA1291 | reverse complement strand
GTTCGGCAATGTCGATCTGACGTTCGTATCGTCGGCGCCGGTTGCATCCTTTGCGCCGCAGTTCTTCGCCTTCGACGTACCCTTCCTCTTCAGTGACCGTCAGCAGGCCTATGCCGTGCTCGACGGCGACATCGGCAAGGAGATCCTCAAGTCGCTGGACGACAAGGGCATGGTCGGGCTCGCCTATTGGGAAAACGGTTTCCGTCAGCTGACCAACAACAAGAAGGAAATCCGCACGCCGGACGATCTCGCCGGCCTGAAGATGCGCACCATGGAAAACGAGGTGCATATCGCGGCATGGCGTGCCGAGGGTGCAAACCCCGCCCCGCTCGCCTTCAACGAGCTGTTCACCGCGCTCCAGCAGGGCACTTTCGATGCGCAGGAAGGCCCGATCAACCTCTTCTACGACATGAAGTTCAACGAGGTGCAGAAGTTCATCTCGAAGACCAACCACATCTATTCGCCCTGGCCGCTGCTTGCCAATCCGGACAAGCTGGCGAGCCTGAGCGCTGAAGACCGTGCGGTCTTCGACGAAGCGGTCAAGGCGGCCACCGACTACCAGCGCGGCCTGGCCAAGGAAGCCGACGACAAGGCCGAAGCCGCAATGACCGACGTGACCTTCACCACGCTGACGCCGGAAGAGCTGAAGGCTTTCTCCGACAAGGTCGTGCCGATCGTCGATCTGGTCAAGCAGAAGGCCGGCGCCGATCTCGTGGACCGCCTGTTGGCAGCTGCCGCCAAGTAAGCATCGTGCTTTGGGGCCCGGCGGACTGTCCGCCGGGCCCTATCGCCGGTTTTCGTGGAGCTGGCACCGCCAGATGTACCTGGTGAGGCGTGGGAGGAGTTCATGTTGAAACTCATTGACGAGCACTTCGAGGAAGCGATCGTCGTGGCCCTGATGGCCATGATGTCTGTCCTCATCGGAGTCCAGATTTTCATGCGCTACGTCATGGGAGCATCGCTCTCCTGGTCGGAGGAACTGGCGCGCTACTTCTTCATCTGGGCGACCTATATCGGCATAGCCTATGCGGTGCGTAAGGACGCGCATATCCGCGTGACCATGGGCACGGACCTGCTTCCGCCCGGCGTAAAGGTTTATGCCCGCGTCCTGACCCATTTGATCTTCGCCGCCTTCGCGCTCTTCGTCATGTACCAGGGCTGGTTCATGGTCGAGAAGACCTTCCGCTTCGGCCAGAAATCCGCCTCGCTGGGCATACCGATGGGCATCATCTACCTGGCACCCTTCACCGGCTTCCTGCTGGTGGTCCTGCGGCTCGTCCAGGCCATTGTGATCGACCTGCGCTCCGCCGGACGAGGAGCCGCCCGATGATTTCGCTCATCCTGTTCGGGCTTCTCGCCGTTCTTCTGCTGATCTCGGTTCCGATCGCCATATCGCTCGGCATCGCTTCGACCGTGGCCCTGATCGTTTCGGGCAAGGTGTCGGCTTCCTATGTGCCGCAAGGTCTCGTTACCTCGATCGACAGCTTCCCGTTGATGGCCGTTCCCTTCTTCATTCTCGCCGGCGACCTGATGGGGCAGGGGGGGCTGTCGCAGCGCCTCATCAATGTCGGCCGCATGTTCTTCGGCCGCTATACCGGCGGCATGGCGATCATCGCCGTCGTCACCTGCATCTTCTTCGCCGCCATTTCCGGTTCCGGTCCGGCGACGGTTGCCGCTGTTGGCGCGATCCTGCTGCCGGCCATGGCCAGGGACGGCTACAGGCCGAGCTTCTCGTCCGGTCTGGTTGCGTGCTCCGGCTCGCTCGGCGTCATCATTCCACCCTCCATCCCGATGGTCATCTATGCGACCTCCGCCAACGTCTCGGTGTCGAAGATGTTCATGGCCGGCGTGGTTCCGGGCCTGCTGATCGGGTTTGCGCTGATTGCCTATGCCTGGCTGCAGTCCAGGAAGGACGGCCAGAAGCCCGGCGACTACCGCCCGACCCGTCGCGAAATGCTGGCTGTGCTGAACGACGCCAAATGGGCGCTGATGGTCCCGGTCATCATTCTTGGCGGCATCTATGGCGGTGTCTTCACGCCGACCGAAGCCGCCGCCGTCGGCGTGATCTACGGCCTTGTGGTGGGCACTCTCGTCTATCGCGAGCTCAAGCTCAAGGATCTCTACAAGATCTTCGCCGGGTCTGCGCTGACGTCCGCGACTATCATGCTGATTGTCGGCACGGCGACCATTTTCGGCCGGGCGTTGGCGATCGAAGGCGTGCCGGTCATGCTGGCCGATTTCATCACCTCGGCCGTCGATCAGGCCTGGCTGCTGCTTCTCGCCATCAACCTGATCCTGCTGATCGTCGGCACCTTCATGGAAACGATCGCAGCGATCATCATCCTGACGCCGATCCTCCTGCCGCTCGTCACCGCGCTCGGGATCAGCGCCGAACACTTCGGCA
>DBUL01000175.1 GCA_002307905.1 Rhizobiaceae bacterium UBA1291 | reverse complement strand
GCCAGGCAGAAACCCTGACCCTGCTCGAACAGCCCCGCCGCGACCGCGGACTGACCTTCGTGATGGTCAGTCACGACCTCGCGGTCATCAGCCATATGTGCGAGCGGCTCGCGGTGATGAAGACAGGCAAGGTGGTGGAGGCGCTCGACGTCGCGCAATTGCGATCCAGACAGTTCTCGAACGACTATACGCGCCAGCTCATGAGCGCCAGTGAGGGNNCGGCGCGACGAAGGTCTGCTTTTTTAGAGGACGGTGAGGGCCTCGTCGGCGATCACCTGTTCCTCGTCCGTTTCGATAACCATCACGGCGACACGCGAACGGCTGGCTGAGACCGTTTTGGCATTGGCGGCGTTCGCCACCGCATCGAGCTCGACGCCGAGGAAGGCGAGGCGTTTGCAGACCGCGCTGCGGATGGCCGGCTGGTTTTCGCCGATGCCGGCGGTGAAGACNNCGTCGAGCCCGCCGATCGTGGCGGAAAGGCGAGCGATCTCGCCGGCTATGCGGAACGTGAAGACGTCGATTGCCTCCTGCGCTTCCTTCGCGTCGCTTTCAAGTAGGACGCGGCTGTCGGCGCTGATGCCGGAGAGGCCGATGAGGCCGGATTTGTGGTAGACGATGTCTTCCACTTCCTCGCGCGAGAGGCCCATGCGCGCCATGAAGTGGAAGATCACGCCCGGATCCAGTGCGCCGGAGCGGGTTGCCATCGGGATGCCGTCAATGGTCGAGAAACCCATCGAGGTATCGCAGCTCAGGCCGCCCTTGATGGCGCAGAGGCTGGCGCCGCTGCCGAGATGGGCGACGACCGTTCGCGCCTTGCCGAGTTCCGGGTCGATCTTCGCCAATGCCCCGGCGATGTATTTGTACGAGAGGCCGTGGAAGCCGTAGCGCTTGATGCCCTGGTCGAAATACTGACGCGGAATGGCGAAGCGCTGCACGGTCGCAGACTGCGTTCGGTGGAAGGCCGTGTCGAAGGAGGCCGTCTGCGGCAGATGCGGCTTCAGGTGGCGGATCGCCTCGATCAGACGCAGGTTCTGGGGCTGGTGCAGCGGCGCCAGCGGGGTCAGCGCGGCGATCTGGGAGCGGGCGGCGGCGTCCACCAGCACCGGGCCGGCAAAGACGTCGCCGCCGTGCACGACGCGGTGGCCAACGGCCGTGACGGCGTCGATGTCAAAATGGTCGGCGAGCCAGCCGAAGGTCTCGTCCAGAACCTCGTGCAGCACGTCGCCCCCTTCTGCCTCCAACGGTACGTCGAAGACCTGCGGACCTTCCACCAGCTGGAAGGTCAGCGGCTTGTGGCGGAAGTCGATCATGCCCTTGCCGATGCGCCGCGCCTTGTCGGCCTCACGCTGAAAAAGACCGATCTTCACGGTCGATGATCCGGCGTTGAAGGTAAGGAGCAGCTTGTCCGTCATTGGCCCGGGAGCCCCTGCGCGGCGCGCTTGGCGGCGACCAGCTTGGCGAGTGCGGCAGAGGCGATGCGGACCTTGAGGCTGTCGGAGCGGCTGGTGAGAATGATCGGCACGCGGGCGCCAAGCACGAGGCCGGCGGCATCTGCGCCGGCGAAATAGAGCAGCTGCTTGGCCAGCATGTTACCGGCCTCGAGATCGGGTACGAGCAGGATGTCGGCCTGACCGGCGACCGGCGAGACGATGCCCTTGGTGCGGGCGGCTTCGAAGCTGATGGCATTGTCGAAGGCAAGCGGCCCGTCGACGCTGCCGCCGGTGATCTGACCGCGCGACGCCATGACGGTCAGCGCCGCTGCGTCGAGCGTCGCCTGCATCTTGTCGTTGACCGTCTCGACGGCGGCGAGCACGGCGACATTGGGATTGGGATTGCCGAGCAATCTCAGCAGGTCGATGGCGTTCTGGCAGATGTCGCGCTTGTGGTCGAGGGTGGGGGCGATGTTGATCGCCGCGTCGGTCACCACCAGCAGTTTCTCATAGGCCGGCACATCCATGGCATAGACATGGCTGATGCGTCGCGCGGTCTTGAGGCCCGAACCGGGGGCGACGACGGCGCCGAGCAGTTCGTCGCTGTGCAGGCTACCCTTCATCAGCGTGGAGACCTTGCCGGCGACCGCCAGTTCGACGGCCTTTTCGGCAGCGGCATGGCTGTGCTCGACGGGGATGATCTCGAAGCCGTCAAGCGAGACGCCTGCCTGTTCGGCGGCGGCGCGGATCTTGTCTTCGGGTCCGATCAGGATCGGGTCGAGCAGGTTTTCGTCGCGGATCTCGAAGGCCGCCTGGATCGCCTCGGGCGAGCAGGGATGGACGAGGGCGGTCTTGATCAGCGGCAGGGTGCGCGCCTCGGCAATGATGTCCTCGAAGCGGTCGTGATGCTGGGCGGCCATGGCCGGCATGGCCACTTGCGGCCACTCTACCCTCTCGAAGGGGGCGATCACGGTCGCCAGGCCGCTTAGAACGTCTTCACCCTTCTGATTGGTGCAGCGCGTCTCGAACACGACGATCCGCTTGTCGGGACGCTTTTCGGTCACGGTGACAAGCGCGGTGATCGTGTCGCCCGGGAAGACGGGCTTCTGGAAGCGCAGTTCCTGGCCGAGATAGATGGTGCCAGGACCGGGCAGCTTGGTGCCGAGCACCGCCGAAACCATGGCCGCCGTCCACATACCGTGGGCGATCACCTGGCCGAAGAAATCCTTCTCGGCGAATTTCGGATCGACATGGGCCGGATTGTAGTCCCCGGAGGCTAGGGCGAAAAGTTCGATGTCCTCGCGGCCGATGGTACGCGCAATGGTGGCGCTGTCGCCAACCTTCAGTTCGTCGAAGGTACGGTTCGTAAGCAGGGACTGGTTCATTGCGACTCTATCTCTGGTGGACGTAGGTGCCGGGTGCGGCTTCCTTGGCGACGTAACCGTTTTCGCTCGATCCCATCGTCGGCGCAGCAACCTTATCGGGTGACGAATGTGATGCAAGCCAGGCCGACCAGGCCGGCCACCAGGAACCGTCCTGCGGAGCGCATTCGGCCATCCATTCCTCGGCGCTCACGCAAGGGTCGACCGCCTTCTTCGTCGTCGTGCGGAAGTGACGGTGCGGATGGCCCGGCTCGCTGACGATGCCGGCATTGTGGCCGCCGCTGGTCAGCACGAAGGTGACGTCGGTGTCGGTCAGGTAATGGATCTTGTAGACCGAGGTCCAAGGCGCGACGTGGTCGCGCTCGGTGCCGACGGCAAAGACCGGAACGCGGATGTTCTGCAAAGCGGCCGGGCGCTCGTCGACCATGAAGCGGCCGGAGGCGAGTTCGTTGTCAAGGTAGAGGCGCTGGAGATATTCCGCGTGCATGCGGAAAGGCATGCGGGTCGTATCGGCGTTCCAGGCCATCAGGTCGTTGAGCGGCGTGCGTTCGCCCATCAGGTAGTCGTGCACGATGCGCGACCACACGAGATCGTTGGAGCGCAGGAGCTGGAAGGCGCCGGCCATCTGGTCGGCGGAGAGGAAACCGCGGTTCCACATCACGCTTTCGAGGAAATGCAACTGGCTGTGGTCGATGAAGAGGGCGAGCTCGCCCGGTTCGCTGAAATCCGTCTGGGCGGCAAACAGGGTAACGGAGGCCAGCCGGTCGTCCTTCGCCCGCGCCATGGCGGCCGCGGCGATCGACAGCAGGGTGCCGCCAAGGCAGTAGCCGGTCGCATGCACCTTGCGATCCGGTACGATGGCGTTGATCGCGTCAAGCGCGGCCATGACGCCGAGCCGGCGATAGTCATCGAGGCTGAGATCGCGGTCGGCGGCGGTCGGATTGTGCCAGGATATGCAGAAGACGGTGTGGCCCTGACTGACCAGGTAGCGGATCAGCGAGTTCTCCGGCGAAAGATCGAGGATATAGTATTTCATGATCCAGGCGGGAACGATCAGGATCGGTTCGGCATGGACCGTCTCGGTTGCTGGCGAGTACTGGATGAGCTCGATCAGGCGATTGCGGTAGACGACGCGGCCGGGCGTGGTCGCGACCGTCTGGCCGGGCACGAAATTCTCGGTGCCGGCGGCCGGCTGCTTGGTGAGTTCGCGGTTGGTGTCTTCGATGAGGTTCCGGACGCCTTGGACGAAGTTCATGCCGCCGGTCTCGACAGCCCGCTTCAGCACCTCCGGGTTGGTCAGCGGGTAGTTCGAGGGCGAAAACATATCGAGGATTTGCCGCGTCGCAAAGGCGATCACATCCTCATGGTGGGGCGCGACGCCCGGCACGTCATTGGTGACATTGTGCCACCATTGCTGGTTCAGCAGGAAGCACTGAGCCATGACGTTGAAGGGAAAATGCCGCCATTCCTCGCCCTTGAAGCGATCGTCGCCCGGCAGGGGCTCGATGCAAGGGGGTGTCTTCGGATCAACGGCTGCGGCCGCCATGTGGGCGGCAAGGCGATTGCTCTTGCGCATCGCTTTCTGCACCAGCTCCAGCCGCTTGCCCGGAGCCATTCCCAGATGGACCGCCCAGTCATAAACGGCGAGCGACAGGGCAGCGGGCGAGATCCCGCCGGTCAACGGCGCGATCAGCGCCTCGTTCATCCTGGTCAGCGCCTCGAAGCCCGCGGCCTGAGAGCCATCGTCGAAAACAAGGACGTCGAGCGTCGCATCCATGTTGGCGGGCGAGGGCTCGCCGGCCCTGATCATGCTCGATATCGACATACAATCTTCTCCAGCACGCTTCGGCGTGTCGTTTCCGCCAACGGATAACCTAGCTTCGTGACGGGTACGCGACCAGGCGACGCGCCTACCGGTGGTCGACATGACCGCCGTTGTTGCAATGCAATATAATCATTTACGGTCGGGATTCAATCGAAGCCGAGTGGAACCCTTAACATCTGCTTGCGCGGGCAGCGCATCTGCCGCTCCCCATACGGGAACGCTGCCGCCTCTAGTCAGCCATAGCGATCGCGCCAGGAGATCTGGGCGCCGTCCATGGGCAGGGAGCTTGCCTCGAAGATGCCACGGGCTATGGCGCGCGCCATGACGAGGGTGGCGAGGTGGCAGAGTTCCATGAAATCGGCGGAACTGGCGAGCGGTCGGCGATTGGTCGCGGCGGAAAAGATCGTATCGCCATCGGCCGGCAGATGGGCGGGCAACACGGCGCGGGCGAGCCCGTCATGGGCCATGATCGACAGGCGGTGCGTCTGCGCCTTGGTGAGCGCCGCGTCGGTGACGACCGCGCCGAGGGTGGTGGCCGTCAGGTTGATGCCCTTGGCGCGAAGGATGGTGTCGGGCGAGGAGAAATTGGCCGGAAGACCGATGCCGCCGAATTCGTCGTCCAGCTCGAACGGGGCGGCCCAGAAGAACGGACCGTCGCCGATCGTCGCCGAACCCATGGCATTGACCGCGGCGAGAGCGGCTATGGTGTGGCCGCCGCTGGTCATGGCGCTGGCCGAGCCGAGGCCGCCCTTGAAGGTTGCGGTCGTTGCGCCGGTGCCGGCGCCGACGCTGCCGAGATCGAACGGACCGTGTTTTGCCGCCATGAAGGCATCATAGCCCATGTCGCGATAGGGCGAATGCAGGCCCCAGTCCTTGTTGCCGCCGTTGAGCAAATCCATCAGGATCGCCTGCGGCACGATCGGCACGCGGACATCGCCCACCGGGAAGCCCCGGCCGATGGCGCGGAGCCCGGCCTGCACCCCGCCGGCGGCATCGAGGCCGAAGGCCGATCCGCCCGACAGCACGAAGGCATCGACCGCCTCCACCG
>DBUL01000210.1:30518-30930 GCA_002307905.1 Rhizobiaceae bacterium UBA1291 | reverse complement strand
ACTGTGCCAGTGGTCATAACGAACCCTTTCATTGCAATATTGAGTACGCACCGTGCGATCGCACGTTGCATGGGCAGCTCGATTTTCTTTGAAGGGAAGTTCGTAGAGGCACGGCGTCACGGTGCAAAAACAAAAGTCAAACAAGCAAATATCGACAGGAATTGAATAGGCGATCCTGCCTTCGATGTCAACTTTTAGTTTTTAGTTTCGCGCTTTTGCCGATTTTTGGTTGAATCCATAATCGGGCAGGCGTGCGACGTGCATTCGCCAGTTTCGCGGCTATCGTGCTGCGCCTCAGCTTTTGCGAGCGCGGCGCTGCTTGATGTCGGCGGCGAGCGGGAAGTAAGCGAAGAGGCCAAGAGGTAGGGCGAAAAGCCCCGCGACCGGCAAGCCGAAACGGCTGAACAGCAGC
>DBUL01000210.1:0-30424 GCA_002307905.1 Rhizobiaceae bacterium UBA1291 | reverse complement strand
GCAGGCCCATGATGAAGCACAAAAGGCTGATGGTCAGCAGTATGGTGGACGATGCGCCAGGCGTCAGGAAAAGGCCAGACACGCCAAACATCAGCATGAGCAGCGCTTCGACGGCGAGCGGCAGGGCGTATTCGGATTCGAGCGCGCGGCGCCGTACCCAGTTGATCAGGATTGCCGAGAGAGCAGCCCCGGCGATGAAGGATGCCAGCGACGACAGGCCGATGATGACCAGGAACTCGTTGCCGAGCACCATATTGTCGGCGATGGCCGAGACAATGCCGGACATGTGCGAAGTGTATTGCTGCACGGCCATGAAGCCGCCGGCATTCACCGCGCCGGCCACAAAGGTCAGATAGAAGGCCAGGTGGCGGTCGCTGTCGTCGTTTCGCTCTCGGGCGGCGAGCCCGCCTAGATAGTATCTCATGCTTTTCCCGCAGGCCTCCGGGGCTGGCCGGACAGAGAAAGCGATCCTCGTTCCGAAACGTAAAAACTAAGCAAACATTGGCGTAGAGATAGTCGGTGACCGTCCGGATTGCGAGACCCGGGCCATCAATCGAGTCGGCGTGTTGCACCAGGGTGTTAAACACCTTGTGCGGCGGCAGCAAGAAAGCGTTGACCCAGCCGGTCGCGCCGGCAAACCACCACAGGCCGATCACCGCAGCGAAGGCACAGGTCTTAAGGGCAATGGGCGCGGCATGCATGGCGGGGTCGCTCGGTGTGGAATATCGTCTCCCGGCGACGTAACGCAACTAGATGAGCACATAATCAACTAGCTTCTGAACTTTTTCGATCATGCAACGGAAGGGTCGAGTCGAAGCCATCAGCGGAACCAAAGCCGGTCTATGGGGTTTGGAGGTTTGGAGAATGCGAACCCTTTCCCTTCATCCGCGGAGAAGCGCTATGGCAAAGAAGACGACCAAGGCTAGCCCCTCGAATTCGGCGGTCATTCACGATCAGACACTCGTCCGTGGGACCGGCGGCGAGCTGCATCAGACGGCCGAAACCCACGATGCCCCGCTGATGACGACCGCGCAGGGCGGACCGGTCGCCGACGACCAGAACGCGCTCCGCGTCGGCGCCCGCGGGCCTCTCGCCATGGACGACTTCCACTTCCGCGAGAAGCTCTTCCATTTCGATCACGAGCGAATTCCCGAGCGCGTCGTGCACGCCNNAACTGGGACCTGGTCGGCAACAATATGCCGGTGTTCTTCATCCAGGATGCCATCAAGTTTCCCGACCTGATCCATGCCGCCAAGCAGGAGCCGGACCGCGACTTTCCCCAGGCGCAGACGGCGCACGACAATTTCTGGGACTTCATCTCCCTGACGCCGGAGAGCATGCACATGGTCATGTGGGCCATGTCGGATCGCGCCATTCCGCGCTCCTTCCGCTTCATGGAGGGTTTCGGCGTCCATACGTTCCGTTTCGTCAACGCCAAGGACGAATCGACCTTCGTGAAATTCCACTGGAAGCCGAAGCTTGGCCTGCAGTCGGTTGCCTGGAACGAGGCGGTGAAGATCAACGGCGCCGATCCCGACTTCCATCGCCGCGATCTCTGGCAGGCGATCCAGTCCGGCAATTTCCCCGAATGGGAGCTGCAGGTACAGCTGTTCGACCAGGCGTTCGCGGACAGTTTCGATTTCGACGTGCTCGATCCGACCAAGATCATTCCGGAGGAAATCCTGCCACCGCAGCCGATCGGCCGGCTGGTGCTCGATCGGATGCCGGATAACTTCTTCGCCGAGACCGAGCAGGTGGCGTTCATGACGCAGAATGTACCGCCCGGCATCGACTTTTCCAACGATCCGCTACTGCAGGGCCGGAACTTCTCCTACCTCGATACCCAGTTGAAGCGCCTCGGCGGACCGAACTTCACCCATATCCCGATCAATGCGCCGAAATGTCCCTTTGCCCATTTCCAGCAGGACGGCCACATGGCGATGCCCAATCCGGTCGGCCGCGTGAACTACCAGCCGAACTCCTGGGGCGAAGGACCGCGCGAAACGCCGGTCAAGGGCTTCCGACATTTTCCCGAAAAGGATGATGGCCCGCTGATGCGCCTGCGACCGGAGAGCTTCGCTGACCATTACAGCCAGGCGCGGCAGTTCTTCATCAGCCAGACCCCGCCCGAGCAACGCCATATAGCCAATGCGCTGACGTTTGAGCTAAGCAAGGTGGAGACGCCGGTGATCCGCGAGCGCATGGTCTCGCATCTGTTCAACATCGACGAAACGCTGGCGCACACGGTCGCAGCCAAGCTCGGCCTCAAGACGATGCCCAAGCCGGCTGAGGCGGCGGTGCAGACGCGTCAGGACCTCGAACCGTCGCCGGCACTCAGCATCGTGCTGAATGGCCCCAAGCGCTTCGAGGGGCGCAAGCTCGGCATCCTGGTCACCGACGGCGTCGACGCTACACTTCTGAAGGCGCTGACCTCGGCGATGACGAAGGAAAAGGCAATGGTCGAGATTATCGCGCCCAAGGTGGGTGGCGTGACCGCTTCCGACGGCAGCTGGATTACGGCGCAGCAGATGATCGATGGCGGCCCGTCGGTTCTCTATGACGCCGTGGCCGTCCTGCCGTCGCCGGAGGCCGTCGATGAACTGGCGAGCGAAGCGACGGCGCGTGACTTCGTCGCCGATGCTTTCCAGCACTGCAAGTTCATCGGCCATGTCGAGGCGGCGATGCCGCTGCTCGCGAAGGCCGGTATCGCCGACAGTCTCGATGAAGGCGTGATCGTGCTTGCGACGGCCAAGGACGTCGCCGCCTTTGTCAAGGAACTCGGCAAGCTGCGTCTCTGGTCGCGCGAACCGAACGTCAAGCATGGCAAGGCCTCGATCCCGGTCAAATGATCGAGCCGCCGAACGGGTGCGGCGGGGAGGGTCGGGGAGACAGGTCCGCTTTAAGCGGGCCTCGCCTCCCCGGCCTGACGGCCGTTACTTGTGATCAGAATTCCGCCTCGTCCGCCGCCTGTGTGGCGGCGATCGAGAAGCGCATGCGATATTCCCCGGGCGAAACACCGACGATCTTGCGGAAGATCTTGCGAAAGGCGTTGGCGTCCTCGTAGCCGCTCGCCCAAGCGATCTGCTCGATGGCCAGATTCGACTGTTCCAGCAGATCTCGGGCCTTGGCGATGCGCAATCGTTGCGCATAGTCGGTCGGATTGATGCCTGTCGCCTTCTGAAAGCGACGCAGGAAAGTTCGCTCACCAAGCCCCGCCCGCGCGGCCAGGGCCGGCACGCCAAGGCCCTTGGCATCGGTGCCGTGAAGCCAGTGCTGGATGTTCAAGATGACCGTGTCACCGTGATCCAGGCGTGGAATGAACTTCGAATAGAAGCTCTGCGCGCGCGCGCCAGGGTCGATGAGCATGAAGCGCGCCGTTGCCAGCATGACGCTTGCCCCCATGAGCCGATCAATCAGTCTCAACCCCAGATCCGTCCAGGCCATCATGCCGCCGGCGGTGATGATATCACCCTCGTCCAGCAGCATCTTGTCGGTGTCGATGCGCACATCCGGATGACGCCTGGCGATGGTGTCGCCGTGCAGCCAATGGGTCGTCGCGGAACGGCCTGATAGGAGCCCGGTCTGGGCCAGCAGCGATGCCCCACCGCAGGCGGAACAGATGATGGCCCCGGCCTGGTGATGGCCGCGGATCCACTGCGGAAAACCACCCATGCGCTCGCCGAACGGCAGCTCCTCGCCGATCGCAGGCGGCAACACGACCGCGACAAGCGGCCTTTCCCTCTCGGATGGATGGGTGTCGAAAACCTTTGACACCGAGCCTGCATCATCGAGCTCGTAATGGCTGACCCTCAGCCGTCGCGGCGCCGATGTCGATTGCTGGTGGTCATACCGCTGCGCCACCGCAAACATGTCCGTCAGGCCGTGCACGGCCGCGCGCCAGGCTTCCGGATAGCTGGCGATGGCGATTTCCACCACGGTGTCGGTCAAGTGCTTTGTCACTTTTGAACCTAAACTTGTCAATTTCGCCATTCGTATGGCGATGTCCCCGCCTCTATCACATCAACCAGCGCTCCGGAACGCTGAAGCAGCCATCACACAGGAAAGAGAACCAGCATGAAAGACGCAAGCGCTAAGCCGAGCCTATTCCCGATCTCGCGCCGCGATCTTCTCAGCATCATCGGAACAGCCCCCGCCCTCGCCGCTCTCGGAATTTCGGCAGGACCGGCTGCGGCTCAGACCACCCAAATCAACCCAGATTCAACAGGAGTGAAAACTATGGCAAGCACGATCACCACCCGCGACGGCGTCGAAATCTACTACAAGGACTGGGGTCCGAAGTCTGGCCGCCCGGTCATCCTCAGCCACGGATGGCCGCTCAATTCGGACAGTTGGGAGGCACAGGCCTTCCATCTGGCGCAGAACGGTTTTCGCGTCATTACCCATGACCGCCGTGGTCACGGCCGTTCCAGCCAGCCTTGGGACGGCAACGACATGAACCACTATGCCGACGACCTGTCCGACCTGATCGAGGCGCTGGACCTCAGGGACATCTTCCTTGCCGGCTTCTCGACCGGCGGCGGCGAGATCGCCCGCTATATCGGTCGCCATGGGACCGGACGGATTGCCAAGGCAGGGCTCATCTCCGCCGTGCCGCCGCTAATGGTCAAGACCGACAATAATCCTGACGGCCTGCCGAAGGAAGTCTTCGACGGTATCCAGGACGCAAGCCTCGCCGACCGCTCGCAGCTCTACAAGGATATCGCCAGCGGCCCGTTCTTCGGCTTCAACCGGCCGGGCGTCAAAGCCTCGCAGGGCATGATCGACAGCTTCTGGCTGCAGGGCATGATGGCCGGCCACAAGAACGCCTATGACTCGATCGTCGCGTTCTCGCAGACCGACTTCACCGGGGACCTGAAGAAGTTCGATGTGCCCATCCTGATCGTGCATGGCGACGACGACCAGATCGTTCCGATCGATGCGTCCGGCCGGGCCTCGAAGCGCCTCATCCCGCATGCCGAGCTCAAGGTCTATGCCGGTGCGCCGCATGGTCTTGCGGACACACACAAGGATCAATTGAACGCCGATCTGCTGGCTTTCGCCAGGGCATGAGGCGTCGCGTTAGACAAGAGCATGTCGGCGCCGTCTTCCACGGCGCCGGCTTTTTGCATCCCAGCCCGTTCGGCCAAGGACTAGATCGCAGTACCGACCACCGCACCGATGCCGGCCGTCAGCGCCATGGCAAAGGCGCCCCAGAAGGTGACGCGCAGTGTGGCGCGCCAAACATTCGCGCCACCCGCCCTGGCGCCGACCGCGCCGAGTAGGGCGAGGAAGAGGAGAGAGGCGATGGATACCGTCCAGACAAGAAGGTTCGCCGGCGATATGAACACCATCAGTAGCGGCAGGGCTGCACCGACGGCAAAGGTCGCAGCCGAGGTCAGAGCGGCCTGGATCGGCCGGGCCGTGGTCATCTCGGAAATGCCGAGTTCGTCAAGGGCGTGGGCGGCCAGTGCGTCCTTGGCCATCAGCTGGTCCGCGACCTGGCGTGCGAGATCGGGCTGGATGCCGCGCGCCACATAGATCTGCGCCAGTTCCTCGCGTTCGAATTCCGGCTGTGTTTCAAGCTCCTTGCGCTCGCGGTCCAGGTCGGCCTGTTCAGTATCGGATTGCGAGCTGACGGAGACATATTCGCCGGCCGCCATCGACATCGCACCGGCAACGAGGCCGGCAATGCCGGCCACCAGGACTTCGGAACTTCCGGCCGAGGCCGACGCGACGCCGACCACCAGGCTTGCGGTCGAGACGATACCGTCATTGGCGCCGAGCACCGCGGCACGCAGCCAGCCGATTCGCGAGACTAGATGGTTTTCACTATGCAGCCGGCTCATGAGGGGGGTCTCCACTCCAGGAAATTTTCTAGATGAGCTTAGCAGGAAGGTGGCGCCAGGCGAAAGCCAATCTCATAAAGGTCCGGATCGGACGGTGCGGCGCCTTAGCGACGCGATCTCGGCTTCCGTGAGGAAACGCGTCTGTCCCTTTTCGAGGTTGCCGAGGACCAATTTGTCAAAGGCAACCCTTACGAGCCGCAGGCATTCGAAGCCGATCGCTTCCAGCATCCGCCGGATCTCGCGGTTCTTGCCTTCGCGCAGTTCGAATTCCAGCCAACAGGTCTTGTCCGCGGTCCGTAACATCTGGACGCGCGCGGCGCGCAGCATTTCGCCGTCATCGATAATCCCGGCTGCCATGCGGGAGAGGTCGGCCTCGGTCGGACGGCCTCGGATCTGTACGTGATAGATTTTGGCGATGTCGCTCTGCGGATCGAGTAATCGCTGGGCGAGGACCGTGTCATTGGTGAAGAGCAGGAGGCCTTCGCTCGCCTTGTCCAGGCGTCCGACGGGGGAGACATGCGGAATGTCGAGCTGTTCGAGGCAGGAAAAGACCGTTTCTCTGCCTTCCGGATCGTCGCGGGTCGTGACCAGGCCGCGCGGCTTGTTCAGCATAAGGTAGACTCTGCGTTGGGCGCCGGTAGCCTTGCCGTCGACCTCGATGCGGTCCGTTCGAATGTCAACCCAGGCGGAAAGATCGGTAACAATTCGGCCGTCAACCTTCACATGGCCGCCGGCCACCAGTTTTTCGGCCTGGGTGCGGGAGCAATGGCCGAGCTTGGAGAGCGCCCTCGGCAGGGTCTCGCGCGTGCCAGGTGCCGCTTTCGGGGATCTTGCCACCAAGGGGTCCATCCGGATGTTTCGAAGCGACCGGACAGTCGCGGGTTTCAATGGTCAACGAGTGCCCGCCGGAGCGCCGTCGCGTCAAGAGAAAATCGCGCTTATGCGGTGCGGTCGGGGACTCGGCCGGCATCGCCGTTGAGACATTGCCGGCCGGAAAGGCGTTGGCGCTGCGGTTTCAGACGACCCCGAGGGCGCGCATCGATTCCGCCACACGGACGAAACCGGCAATATTGGCACCAAGCACGTAGTCGCCTGGTGCGCCGAATTCTTCAGCCGTGGTATAGCAGGTGTCGTGAATGTTGCGCATGATGGTGGCGAGCCGCGCTTCCGTCTGTTCGAAGGTCCAGCTGTCGCGCGAGGCATTCTGCTGCATTTCCAGCGCGGAGGTGGCGACGCCGCCGGCATTGGCCGCCTTGCCCGGCGCGAACATGACGCCGGCCTCCTGAAAGATGCGGGTCGCATCTGGAGTGGTCGGCATGTTGGCCCCTTCGCCGATGGCGATCACGCCGTTCTTGACCAGGATCTTGGCATCCTTGCCGGTCAGTTCGTTCTGTGTGGCCGAGGGCATGGCAACGTCGCAGGGCACGTCCCAGATCGAACCTTCGCCGGCCTTGACGAAGTAGACGCCCTTGCCCTCGCCCTTGATCCGCAGATATTCCGAAATCCGGGCCCGGCGGATTTCCTTGATTTCCTTGAGCAGCTTCAAGTCTATCCCGTTCTCGTCGACGATATAGCCCGAGCTGTCGGAGACGGCGACGACCTTGCCGCCGAAGGACTGGACCTTCTCGACGGAATAGATCGCAACATTGCCGGAACCTGAGATGACGACCGTCTTGCCGTCGAAGCTGTGACCCTTGGTCGCCAGCATCGACTGAACGAAATACGTGTTGCCGTAGCCGGTCGCCTCGGTGCGGGCGCGCGACCCGCCGTAGAAGAGCGCCTTGCCCGTGAGAACGCCCGCCTCGTAGCGATTGGTCAGTCGCTTGTACTGGCCGAACATGAAACCGATCTCCCGGCCGCCGACGCCGATATCGCCGGCTGGCACGTCCGTATACTCGCCGATGTGACGATGGAGCTCCGTCATGAAGGACTGGCAGAAGCGCATGATTTCGCCATCCGAGCGCCCCTTCGGATCGAAGTCCGAACCGCCCTTGNNGTTCTTGAAGGTCTGTTCGAAACCGAGAAACTTGATGATGCCGACATTGACCGAGGGGTGGAAACGAAGGCCGCCCTTGTAGGGGCCCAAGGCCGAGTTGAACTGGACGCGAAATCCGCGATTGATCTGGACCTTGTTCTTGTCGTCGACCCACGGTACGCGGAAGATGATCTGCCGCTCGGGCTCGCAGATGCGTTCGATCAGCGCGTCATCCAGATAGTCGGGGCGCTTGGCGATGACACGCCCCAAGCTCTCCAATACCTCCCGAACCGCCTGATGGAATTCCAATTCTCCCGCGTTGCGTCGGAGGACTTCATCAAGAATGGGCTGGAGTTTCTCGTCGATGCTGACCAATTTTTCATCTCCACTTCCGTTTGCGGCGGCCCTGTTTCAGGCAGTGCCGCTGCAATTAGCCCATTTCCTGGGCAAGATGAACAAGAATTCATCGGATGTGGTGAAAGTTGCCGGGATACTTTCGTAGAAACGCATAAGCGACCTGAAATTTTCCGTCGCGCCGCCGCAAGGCGCCGCTGAGCAAGGACAGCCGCGATGCCGGGTCCTCAGGTGGCGATTTCGTGGATCCTGACCTGCGGCACGATCTGGCGGGCGAGGTCGCAGAGGTGGCGGTGGTGGGTGAGGTAGATTACCTGGCCGATCCTCGCCATTTCGCCGAAGAGCCGCAGCACTTCTTCCGATCGCGGCTCGTCAAAGGTTTCCATGATGTCGTCGGCAATGAAGGGTACGGCCGGGCGGCTTGCGGCGAATTCCTCGTAGCCGGCAAGGCGCAGTGCCAGATAGAGCTGGAACTGGGTGCCCTTCGACATTTCGCTGGCAAGCTTCGATCCGCCCTGGCGCGAAAGTCCGATCAGCGTTTCGCGATCCTTGTCGGGCTGGGCGGCAAGGCCAGTATAGTCGCCTCGGGTGATCAGTCGGAAGGCTTCGGAAGCACGCTTCATCATCGATGAGCGGTGCCTGTCGCGATAGGCGCGCAGCGCCTCGCCGGCGATCAGCGCACCGCTCTTAAGGCGCAGATAGGTGGACGCGTGCTCCTCGATCTCGAGGAAAATGGTGCGACGTTCCGCCTCGATCCGGGCGACCTCGCTGCCGCCTCCGATCGCCTCCAACCGGTCGGCGGCGCGGGTCTTGTCGGCGAAGAGTTGGCGGGTGCGCTCGTCGAGGTCATCGAGGCGAGCGGCAAGCTCGGCATCTTCCCGTTCAACCGCCTCGAAATCGGTTGCGGCCAGGTCCGCCAAGGCTGCTTCGATCGCGCGCTCAGGCAATTCGGAGAGGATCTGTTCAGCAAGGGCGCGAAGGCGGACCTCCTGGCGGTTTCGATCGGCAGCCGCCTCCAGCGCGGCGGCCACATCGGCAAGCGTTTCTACCTGGAAGAAGCCAGTCAGCTCCGCCTTGCGGGCGGTATGCTCGGCGAGATCCTGCCGCAGCGCCCGTTCGGTGTCGGTGAGGCGTTCGAGAGCCGTCTGCTTGTCGGCCTTCGCGTCCTCAGCGCGCCGGGCCTTGTCCAGACGGGCGGCAAGCGCGCTTGCGGTGCGGGCCACCGCATCCGTCTCTGTGGTTTCGCCGAGATCCGATAGGAGTGCCAGAACTTCGGCGGAAAAATCCTCCTGATCACGCTCCATCGTGGCGATACGCCTTGCGAACTCGTCGCGTTCGCGCAGCAAGGGGCCAAGTTCGGCAAGGCTCTCGAGGATTTCACGCACGGCGCCAACGGACGTTGCCTCGGGGAACCAGGTTTCGGAAAGGGCTGCCGTGAAGCGTTTCTGCCAGTCCGAGGATGCCGTATTGGCCTCCTCGAACGCGCGCTGCCGATCGGCGTGGGCGCGTTCCAGGTCGGCAACTGTCTTGTCAGCGGCCTCGCGGGCAGCCTTTCCTGCGGCGTGGCCGGCGACAGCGGCTTCCGCGGCCTCCACCATTTCGGCCAGTGATCCGCTGTCGCTGCCGATGCCCGCCGCCTTGATCGCGGCGGCAAGGGCTTCCCGATCGAGTTCGGCGTCGGCTCGCGCGTCCTCGATCTGCCGCCTTGTCGCCTCCCGTTGGTCCCAAATGGTCAGCGCATCGGCGCGGCTTCGGGCGATGGTGTCAATCCGCGAGAGCAGCCATGCGACGCCGCTGTCGGGGGCCCGGAGGAGAGTATGCGGCAAGGCGGCCTGAAGCTCGGCGGAGAGGGTTTCCCGTTCGGCCTTGGCCTCGTTCAGCAATTCCTGCTGGCGGGCGAGCGACGCCATAGTGAGCGCGAGTTCCTGTGTCAGTCCACGCAGTTCGGCAAGGTCGCGCGTGGCGGCAAGGCGGGCAGCGGAAGTCAGGTCGTCGGCGCGCATGGCTGCCTCGAAGGCTTCCGCACTTGCCTTGTCGAGGCGAGCCAGATGACCGGTCCAGGCGGCGTCGCGCGTGTCCCGGACCTTCTCAGCCTCGGCGTCGTTGATCAATCCACCGGCGGCCCGAACGGCGGCAATCCGCGCTTCCGCCTGTTTCTGTTGGGTGACGAGCTCGCGGTGACGTTCGGCATGGCCAGCGATGCGCTTGTCGATGGCGGCCAGGGCGGTACGCCAGGCCTCGACTTGGCGCGGATCGGGGAGGGCAAGGCCGCGCAGCGTCTCGCCATCCACCTCGGCAGCGTCCATCAGTGTGGCGAGGGGGCGCGCAAGCTCCAGAAAGCGGTGCTCGAGATTCGGAAGGCCGCGCTCGGCCAGCCGCAGCCTGGCAGCGTGGTCGCTTCGTCGGATGACTGTCAGTGCAGTTGTAAGTCGGCTAATGATCCGCGGCTCAAGTATGGTGTCGTCTCCAGCCATGACTTTGCGCTCGGCGACGGCACGTTCGTTTGCGGACTTGGCTGCGGCCAGTTCGCGGCTTGCGGTCTGCAGTCTCGCCTCGACGCCGGAGCGCATTTCGATCAGGTCGCGCAGCGTGCCGACGGTTGCTGCGGCAAGAAGTAGATCTTCGGGCGCCTCGCATCCTGATTGGTCCAGCCTGGCAAGGATTGCCGCGATTGAGGCCTGACGCTCGGCCAGGGCGATCCGCCGTTTCGGCAGATCTTCCTCAGCACCGCCGAAGCGGACGAGTCCCTTGCCCAACTGACCGACGCGGTCCGCGAGCGCGAGGACGCCCTCATCGAGGTCAATGGCGTCGATCTCGGCCCGCACGCGCTCGGCGTCAGCCTCAATGCCGGCGAGCCGGGTGGCGAGGCGGGGTTCTTCCTCCATCAACCTGGGCAGATTATGCGCCCAGTCCGCGGGTGGGCGAGGCAGGTCTGCGCGCTGTGCCAAGTCGGCTTCCAGCCGGCGGTATTCCGCCGCAAGCGGGCGGGCGCGCAAGAGGCGCGCAATTGCTGCGCGTCGGGCTTTCGCTGTACCACGCTCGTGCATTGCCTCGTCATAGGCCGCCTCGGCCTGGGCGAGTGCAGCGACAAGGGCGCCATGGGCGGAAGCAAGCGTGTCGATCTCCTCGCGCCTCGCCTTCAACTCGGTGAGCTTCTGTTTCAGTTCGGCAATCCGCGTCGAGCGCGCGCGCTTCTTGTAAAGGCTGTCGGCCTCGTCCGAGATTGCGCTCAGCGTCGTACTGACGCCAGCGAGGCCAGCGCTTGCGGAAAACAGCAGTTCACCAAGGTCGCCCTTGCTCTGCAGGATGGCGTTGCCGCCTTCTTCCAGCGTGACATCGTCGAGCGAGAACATGGTGCGATAGGCATCGCGGCTTATGCCGGCGAGCGGCACCGAGAGGAGTGCTTCAGGAACCGGCTCGCCGCGACCGTCGAGCAGTGAATTGGCGCGCTGCTTCACACGCTTCAGTTCGTGGCATGCGCCGTTGAACTCCAGGCAACCGCCGATCTGCATGGCGTTGTAGGCGTGGAGGAAATTATAGCGGCTGCGCTCCTCGATGCCGTAGAGGAGGTCGAGATAGGCCGACAGCGAAGTCGATTTTCCGGCCTCGTTGAGACCGTAGACGATGTGCAGGTCGGGAGATCCGGTCGCCGCTTCACCGAAGTCGATCGCATAGTCGGTAAACTTGCCGTAGCGGGTCAGATCGAGCCGGCGAAGCCTCATGCGCTTGCCCCCGCGCCATCGCTCTTCAGTCGGGCGATTATATCGTCGCTGCCCTCCGCGAGCAGCCGGTCGACATAGGCTTCGAATTCAGCCTCGTCGCTCCCAGTGAACCCGCGGCTTTCCGGCGGCAGTTCGTCGCGCAGGTCTTTCACCATCTGGCGGATTTCTTCGCGTAGTCCGTGCCGTGTCGAGATGTCGTCGTGCATCAGCGCGCCAAGCTCGACCAATGGATCGGCGCTTGCCTGGCCTGAAGCGGNNGTTTGGGTCGCGATCTCGATCTTTTCGATCCAGGCGCGACCGAGCCCCTCGGCACGCTGCTCGGCCTCGGCCAGCAGCAGGTCGCGATCGCGGCGCAAGCGCCAGGCCAGCGGTGTTACACCGCTCAAAGCCAGGCGCGCGACCAGATGATCGGAGGTGGCCTTGCCGCGTACCCCGGCGACCGCTTTTTCGATCGATTCGACAACATCGAACCAGGTCGTTGTCGCGCTCAGATCGACCGCGACGCGGGCGAATTCGGCGATACTGGTCAAGCGTTCTTCGACGGTGACGCTGCAGTCGTCGTGGACAGTCACCAGCGAAACACTTTTCGGACCTGCTTCGTTGATGTCACGCCCCTGGGGCATGGCGGGCGTGACGACCGTGGTCCGCCCGGCATACTGGCTGCGCTGGTGGATATGCCCAAGCGCCCAATAGTCGAAACCGGAAGCCTGGAGATCGGCGAGACTGCAGGGGGCGTAGACGTCGTGTCCGGGCGCGCCGGCAAGGCTGGTGTGCATGATGCCGATGTTGATCCGGTCGGGAAGCGGCGGACGGTATTTCGGCAGCAGGCTTTCGGGTGCCTGGGGGCGCGCAAAACTCAGGCCATGAATTGCGATGCCAAGGTCGCCCTTCTCGACTTCGATCGCTTCGGCGCGACCCGAATATACCTTTACCGAGGGAGGCAGGATCAGTTCCTGGGTGATGCGTGACAGGGCGTCGTGGTTGCCGCGGATCGTGTGGACGGCGATACCGGCCTCGGCCAGCCGCTGCATCTGCGCGGCAAGGAAGCGTGCAGTCTTCATCGACGTCTGGTCGCCATCATAGAGGTCGCCGGCGATGAGAAGCGCATCTACCTGTTCGGCGATGCAGAGATCAACGATGGTAATCAGTGCCTGACGGGTCGAATCGCCGATCAGCTCGGCGAGCGATCGGTTGCGCAGAGAGAGCGAGCGTAGCGGCGAATCGAGATGGATGTCGGCGGTGTGGACGAAGCGAAAGGCCATCAGCGGTTCATTCTGGTCTTGTCATTGCGGGCAGGCCGCTGAGCCAGCGAACCCGCGCCGGTGCTGCGCTGACGATATAGGCACATCGGTTGCCGTAACAAGTCATTTCGGCCGGTATGATTGACCGGCCACCGATCCGCGTGACGTACAGAAGACCATCGAAGACCGGGGTCCCGCTGGGAGGTGGGGATCAGGAGGTGCAGCGTGTTCGGGCTCCGGGCGGCCCGTGCCTCGGTCCCGGGCCGTTTCTGCCGAGCAAGACAAGCCGCTCAGCGGCTGACATCAATGACGACGCGGCCGCGGACTTGCCCGGCGACGATGGCGTCGGCAAGTTCCGGCACCTTCGACATCGGCTCCAGGGTCGTCAGGGCCGACAGGTGAGCGCGGTCAAGGTGATCGGCGAGCGTCTGCCAGGCGCGCTGGCGCTTGGCCATAGGCGCGAAAACCGAGTCGACGCCGATCAGCGTGACACCACGCAGGATATGCGGCAGGACCGTCGCGGGAAGGTCCGCACCGCCGGCCAGGCCGCACGCCGCCACCGCGCCGCCGTAGACGGTCTGCGACAGCACGTTGGCGAGTGTCGTCGAGCCGACGCTGTCGACAGCGCCCGACCAGCGCTCCGTCTGCAAGGGAGCGCCCTTTTCCGTCAGGCTGGCGCGATCGACGAAGGCGGTGGCGCCGAGCGAGGTGAGATAGTCGTGCATCTGGGGTCTGCCGGTCGAGGCGGTGACACGGTAGCCCTTGGCCGCGAGCAGGCTGACCGCAACCGAGCCGACGCCGCCGGCAGCACNNAGCACCCGTGACCAGGACCTCGCCTTCGCCCGGCTTGATGGAGCCCCAATCCTCCAGTGCATTGACGCAAAGTGCCGCCGTATAGCCGGCGGTGCCTATCGCCATCGACTGCTCGAGCGTAAAGGCATCGGGAAGTGCCATCAACCATTCCGCCTTCACCTTCTGGAAGCGGGTGTAGCCGCCCCATTCCGTCTCCGACATGCCGAAGCCATTGAGCACGACCTTGTCGCCGACCTTCCACAACGGCGAGCGGGATGAGACGACAGTGCCGGCGAGATCGGCGCCCGCAACCATCGGCGTGCGACGCGCGATGCGGCCCTGGCCGGAAACGGCAAGCCCGTCCTTGTAGTTCAGGGTCGAATAGGCGATCTCCACCAGCACATCGTTGTCGGGTAGATCGGCCAGCGTCAACTGGCGGAAGCCTGCCTTCGGCTTGCCGTCTACGCTGTCGATGACGATCGCGGTGAATGTCTCACTCATAGTGTTGCTCTCCTGCCCTGTGCAATGCCTATTGGGTGGCCAACAGGAGGCGTGGCACGTTTGATCCGTCTCCCCGCTGGCGCGCCAGAGCATGCCACAGAGGAAGGCACCCCGCCAAACGCAAAAATCCCGCCGGCTGCAACCGGCGGGACCTGCCAGAACGGAGCGTGACGATCAGTTGAATTTATACTTGAGCGTCGCGCTGATGGTGTGCGAGGACGGATCGATTTCGAGGATGCCGGCAGATGCGACGTCCTCGGTCTGGTAGACCGAGTAACGATACTCCGCTCCCACGAAGATGGATTCCGTCACGGCCGTTTCGATGCCGGCACCGATGGTCACACCATTGGCCGACCAGTCGTAGAGCGATCCCGTCACGTTGGAACTGATGTCGAAATGCTGGTTTGTCCAGCCACCGAGAGCGTAGACGAGGGTCGAGGCCGCAGGCTTGTAGCCGATACGGCCGATCACGTCATAGCCACGGTCGGCTTCGATGCTGCCATCGACCAATCCGGCGACGTCCAGCGTTGTTGCGGTCGAGGCAAAGCGGACACCCGCCTGGATACCGGCGACAACGCCGTTCGAGAATTCGTGATCATAGCCGACGCCGATTGATCCGGATATGCCTTCGCCGCCAATGCCGTTGAACGATGTGTCGATCGGCGGGACGCTGAGCTCGTGGACGAGGGCGTTGCCACCCGCCGAGCCGGTGACATAGAAGCCGGTCCAGTTGACGGCCGAGGGGCCGAAGCTGCCGCTCGCAACCGCCGGGCCGCTGGCGGCGAAACGATAGTTCAGGCCGACATGGAACGTGTGCGAAGACGGTTCAGACTCGATGCTGACGGGCCCCAGCGAAAGCAGGTCGAAGGCGCCATACTGGCTGTAACGGTATTCGCCTTTCAGCGAGAGACGGTCGGACAATGCCGTTTCCAGACCGAAGCCGGCGGTAAAGCCGTTGCTTTCCCAGTCGGTCGAAACACCCAGATTCGATGAGAGCTCGAAATGCTGGTAGCTGTACCCGCCAAGCACGTAGACGAGGGTCTCTGGCGTGGCGAGATAGCCGGCCCGGGCGATCAAGTCGAAGCCGTAGTCGGCGGTGATATCGCCCGTGACGCCGCCGAGCGCGGAAAGTTCACTCTTGATGCCGCCGAGACGTGCCGTGCCGTAGACGCCGAGCAGCATGCGCTCGTTTAGCAGGTGGTCATAGCCGACGGTGAATTCCCCGAACGCACCTTCGGCGCCGATGCCGTTGAAGGAAGCATCGACGAGCGGAATGCCGACTTCATGAACCAGCCCCCCGGCGCCTCCGCCGACGCCTATGTAAATGCCGGACCAATTGTAGCCAGTCTGTGGCACTCCTTCGAGCATGTCGGCGGCCAGAAGCGGGACAGTCGTGGAAAGAAGTGCCGCTGCAACGGCGGCAGTGTGTCTAAACATGTTTGGCTATCCCCCAAAATTATACCCAGCGACCAAGAACATTAGAATGGTCGCTGAATATGCCAGTCTGGGGAAAACGAAAACCATTCATTGATAAAGGGTTAAAAAAAGTCGATGGGCCGTGCGGAAGCAACCTTGCGCCGTGTGCCGGCAAACGAATGCGTTTTGGCCATAATAGGGGGCGGTTATGCTGCCGGACCGTTGCGATCAAGCGGTTTTTTCTTCGGTAATCAGGCCGCTTGTCTTCAGTAGTGAGGCAAAGCGGCCCCCGCTCGCGCTGAGCTGGTCATAGCCGCCCATTTCTATGATCCGGCCGTGATCAAGGAAGAGTACGATGTCCGCCTCGCGCACGGTGGACAGGCGGTGGGCTATGATGAAGGTGGTGCGGTCCTTGCGCAGGCGGTCGATCGCTGCCTTGACCCGAGCCTCGGTTTCCACGTCGAGCGCGCTGGTCGCCTCGTCGAGTACCAGGATCGGCGCGTTCTTGAGGATGGCGCGGGCAATCGCGATGCGCTGGCGCTCGCCGCCCGACAGCCGGTTGCCGCGCTCGCCGACCATGGTCGCGATACCGCTCAAACGGCTCTCGATGAAATCGGTGGCCGCAGCTGCTTCGGCTGCTTTCAGGATTTCCTCCTCGCTGGCGTCCTCGCGACCGAGCTGGATATTCTCCTGAATTGAGCGGTTCAGCAGTCCGGCATCCTGGAACACCGTGGCGATCGAATGGCGCAGCGATTTGCGGGTGACCGTTCTTATGTCCGTGCCGTCGATCAAAATCGAGCCCTGCTGCGGTTCGTGGACCCTTTGCAGGAGGTTGATCAGCGTGGTCTTGCCGGCCCCGGTTGGCCCGACGATGGCGATCATTTGCCCGGCTTTCACCGAAAACGAGATGTCGTGCACGCCCTGGGTCGTGTTGGCGAAGTCGAAGGAAACATTGCGGAACTCGACGTCGCCCCTGACGTCGGTGAGTTCCGAGGCGCCGGCTGGTTCTTCGCGCTCCTGCACGGCATCCTCGAGCTTATAGAAGTCCACGAGCTTGGCTCGGGCTTCGAAGATCTGCGTCGCGAACTGGCGCATTTGGTCGAGGCGGCCGATCAGGAGACCGGCAAAACCGGTAAAGGCAATGATGTCGCCGACCCTCAGTTCACCGTTCTGCACGAGGATCGTGCCGATGACCAGGATCACCAGCATGGAGACGGTGGAGGCGATACGGTTGAGCGCGCTGGCGATCGCCCACCAGTCGAGGACGGGATACTGGGCGGCGAGCAACTGCTGGGCATACTGCTTCAACGCACGGGTCTCGGCTTCGATCCGGTTGTAGCTGTGCAGCACCGAAACATTGCTGATCGAGTCGCTGACATGCGAGAAGACCGTGTGATAGTGGCTTTCGACCGAAGCCTGGCCTTCCTTTGTGCGGTTCATCACGGTTTTACCGATCAGAATATAAAGGACGCTGAGCACAACGAGGACGGAGGACAGCCGCCAGTCCATGGAAAAGGCCGTCGGGATGAGGAGAGCGAGCGCCACGACAGTTGCTAGGTGGGTCCGCATGAATTCGAGCCAAAGGCCGAAAAGGGTTTCGCTGGCGCGCAGCAGGGTGTGCAGAGCGTTGGAGGTACCACGCTGATGGTGCCAGCTGAGCGGCATGGAAATGATGCGGCCGAAGGCTTCGGTCAAAAGGTCGGCGCGCCGGCCATGCGCCAGCCGGTCGGCCTCGCGGGCCACCAGAACATAGGCGATCGTGTTGAATACTCCGAAGCCACCCCAGGCGATCAGCATGGTTTTCGCATCGCCCTTTTCCGAGATCGCATCGATGATGCGCCCGAAAAGGATAGGCTCGATAATGGTGATCATCGCCAGGACAATATTGGCGATCACGACCAGTGTTACCCGGAAGCGGAAGGCCGCCAGGTATCTCAGAGCCTTGATGTATACTTGAAACAAGGACAATTGGGTTTCCTCATCGAGCGACCGGAACGGTCGTCGCAGCTTGAAGCGTTTTTCTTATAAACTGGCAAGGGGATATGCCATAGTGCGCGTAGCGCGCCGATTCCTGCCTGCGGTTTTTCTCGGCGC
Organism: Rhizobiaceae bacterium UBA1291; assembly: GCA_002307905.1. Classification (GTDB taxonomy): domain Bacteria; phylum Pseudomonadota; class Alphaproteobacteria; order Rhizobiales; family Rhizobiaceae; genus Allorhizobium. The sequence continues at coordinate 12,483 of DBUL01000210.1, read as the reverse complement.
ACCCGGCTTGGCGCGGCCGATGCGACCTGGCCGTATCGGCAGGTCAGATTTCGCGGGAATGGCTAGATTTCGGATGTCGGATTTAAGTGCCTCCTTAGAGTTTATGTAGCTTATGCACGCCTTCCGAACGGCTCACTCCGATAGAGATCGGTACCGTATGGCTTTTTCGTGGTCTCGCGAGCGAGGCGAATATGGGGGGTAGGTTTGAGTATTAATCAATTGATCCAGTTCCTGGTTGTCGCGGACGAGTGCCGGACATCGGAGGAGGTCGTCGGCGAGTTGGAGACACTGCTGCGGCATTATCGCTTCGACTATTACGGGCTCATCCGTCAGCCGAAGCCGCATGAAGACCCGATGAAACTTGTCCTGGCGGGACGCTGGCCGGAGGGGTGGCCCGAGACCTACATCGCCAAGAAATTCGTGTTGATCGATCCCACGATCCGTTATCTCGGGCAGGCCCAGAAAGGCTTCCGCTGGAGCGAAACGGTTACCGCATTCAAGAGCGATCCGCATCGCAAGCGCATGGAGCGAATGATGATCGAATCGCTCCGTTTTGGCCTGCAGGACGGCTATATTTTCCCAGTTCACGGGCGCAACGGGCTGCTCGGCAACATGACGCTCGGCGGCAGGCCCGTCGACCTGTCGCCGGTCGAAATGACGCTCTTCGATGCGGTTGCCAAGAAGGCATTCTGGCGCGTGCTCGAACTCCGTGGAGAGACCAGATCTCTGCAGGGGGCGACGCAGGTCGATGCCCGCATGACGCGGCGCGAGATGGAAGTGCTGAACTACCTCGCCGACGGTATGACGTCGAACGACATCAGCAAGATCCTGAAGATCTCCAACCATACGGTTGACTGGTACATGAACGGCATTCAGGACAAGCTCAATGCGAAGAACCGGCAGCATGTCGTGGCTCTGGCCTTCAGGATGGGCTTGATTACCTGATTTTCGGCAGAAACATGGCATCCATCAATCGGAGAAATTGAACTCTTCGTGACAAACGGCTATGGGGGTTTCGCAGTGCAGCATTCCGTGGCCATCGACTGAGGAGACCGATTTGTCCATTTCAAAGATTCTCGTTGCCAATCGATCTGAAATCGCAATCCGGGTCTTCCGCGCCGCCAATGAGTTGGGATTGAAGACGGTCGCGATCTGGGCCGAGGAAGACAAGCTCTCGCTGCACCGCTTCAAGGCGGACGAGAGCTACCAGGTTGGCCGCGGCCCGCACCTCTCCCGTGAACTCGGCCCGATCGAAAGCTATCTTTCGATCGACGAAATCATCCGGGTGGCCAAGCTTTCGGGCGCCGATGCGATTCATCCCGGCTACGGCCTGCTGTCGGAAAGCCCGGAGTTCGTCGAGGCCTGTGACAAGGCCGGTATCATCTTTATCGGCCCGCGCGCCGAAACCATGCGTCAGCTCGGAAACAAGGTCGCGGCGCGAAATCTGGCCATTTCGGTCGGCGTGCCGGTAGTGCCCGCCACCAGCCCATTGCCGGACGACATGGCGGAAGTGGCGCGGATGGCCGAGGAAATCGGGTATCCGGTGATGCTGAAAGCCTCCTGGGGCGGTGGCGGCCGCGGCATGCGCGCGATCCGCGATCCGAATGATCTCGCTCGCGAAGTCATCGAGGCCAAGCGCGAGGCCATGGCCGCCTTCGGCAAGGACGAAGTCTATCTCGAAAAGCTCGTCGAACGCGCCCGCCATGTCGAAAGCCAGATCCTCGGCGACACGCACGGCAATGCCGTCCATCTGTTCGAGCGCGACTGCTCGNNTGCTCGATCCAGCGCCGCAACCAAAAGGTCGTGGAGCGGGCGCCGGCCCCCTATCTTTCCGAGGCCCAGCGTCAGGAACTCGCGGAATATTCCCTCAAGATTGCGCGGGCGACGAATTATATCGGCGCGGGCACGGTCGAGTATCTGATGGATGCCGATACTGGCAGGTTCTACTTCATCGAGGTCAATCCGCGCATCCAGGTCGAGCATACGGTTACAGAAGTCGTGACCGGCATCGACATTGTCAAAGCGCAGATCCACATTCTTGATGGCCATGCCATCGGCACGGCGGAATCGGGTGTTCCTGCCCAGTCCGATATCCGCCTCAACGGGCATGCTCTGCAGTGCCGTATTACTACCGAAGACCCCGAGCAAAACTTCATCCCGGATTACGGCCGGATCACTGCCTATCGTGGTGCTACCGGCTTCGGCATCCGGCTTGACGGCGGCACCGCCTATTCCGGCGCGGTCATCACCCGCTATTACGATCCGCTGTTGGAAAAGGTCACCGCCTGGGCGCCGACGCCGCAGGAGGCGATCCAGCGCATGGACCGAGCGTTGCGGGAATTTCGTATTCGTGGCGTCGCCACCAACCTCACCTTCCTCGAGGCGATCATCAGTCATCCGCAGTTCCGCGACAACAGCTACACCACACGCTTCATCGATACGACGCCCGAACTGTTTGCCCAGGTCAAGCGTCAGGACCGCGCCACCAAGCTGCTGACCTATCTGGCTGACGTCACGGTCAACGGTCATCCCGAGGCCAAGGGCCGTCCGCGTCCGCCGGAAGATGCGGCAGAGCCGATTGTTCCCTACATTGATGCCCCGATCCCGGACGGCACCAAGCAGCTGCTCGACACGCTCGGCCCGGTCAAGTTCGCCGAATGGATGCGCGGCCAAACCCGCGTGCTGATGACCGATACGACGATGCGCGACGGTCACCAGTCGCTGCTCGCCACCCGCATGCGCACCCATGACATCGCGCGTGCCGCCGGCGCCTATGCCCGGGCGCTGCCGAACCTGCTGTCACTCGAATGCTGGGGCGGCGCGACCTTCGACGTGTCGATGCGCTTCCTCACCGAAGACCCGTGGGAGCGCCTGGCGCTAATCCGCGAGGGCGCGCCGAACCTGCTTCTGCAGATGCTGCTCCGAGGCGCCAACGGCGTCGGCTACAAGAACTATTCCGACAATGTGGTGAAGTACTTCGTCCGCCAGGCGGCAGCCGGCGGCATCGATCTCTTCCGCGTGTTCGACTGCCTGAACTGGGTCGAGAACATGCGCGTGTCGATGGATGCGGTCGCTGAGGAGAACAAGCTCTGCGAGGCAGCGATCTGCTATACCGGCGACATCCTCAATGCCGCCCGGCCGAAATATGACCTGAAATACTACACGGCGCTTGCGGCCGAACTGGAAAAGGCCGGCGCCCATATCATTGCCGTCAAGGACATGGCCGGCCTGCTGAAGCCGGCGGCTGCCAAGATCCTGTTCAAGGCGCTGCGCGAGGCGACGAGTTTGCCGATCCATTTCCACACCCACGACACATCGGGCATCTCGGCTGCGACCGTTCTTGCTGCGGTCGATGCGGGCGTCGATGCGGTTGATGCGGCGATGGACAGCCTGTCGGGCAATACCTCACAGCCGTGTCTCGGCTCGATCGTCGAGGCGCTGCGCGGTTCCGAGCGCGAACCGGGTCTTGATCCGCACTGGATTCGGCGGCTTTCCTTCTACTGGGAAGCTGTGCGCAACCAGTACGCCGCCTTTGAGAGCGATCTTAAGGGGCCGGCTTCGGAAGTCTACCTGCATGAAATGCCGGGCGGCCAGTTCACCAACCTCAAGGAACAGGCCCGTTCGCTCGGGCTGGAGACGCGCTGGCACGAAGTGGCCCAGGCCTATGCGGACGCCAACCAGATGTTCGGCGACATCGTCAAGGTGACGCCCTCGTCCAAGGTGGTCGGCGACATGGCGCTGATGATGGTCAGCCAGGACCTGACTGTCGAGGATGTCGTCGATCCGGGCAAGGAAGTGTCCTTCCCTGAATCGGTGGTTTCCATGCTGCGCGGCGATCTGGGTCAGCCGCCGATCGGTTGGCCCGAAGGCCTGCAGAAGAAGGCGCTGAAGGGCGAGCCCTTCTATACGGTCCGTCCGGGCTCCCTGCTTGAGGATACCGACCTCGATGCCGAGCGCGAGGCGATCGAAGAAAAGCTCGGCCGTGAGGTAAACGATTTCGAGCTCGCCTCCTACCTCATGTATCCCAAGGTCTTCACTGACTATGCTCTGGCGGCCGACACCTACGGACCGGTCTCCGTGCTGCCGACACCCCGCTATTTCTACGGTCTCCCGGCTGGCGAGGAACTGTTCGTCGATCTCGAAAAGGGCAAGACGCTGGTCATCGTTAATCAGGCGATGGGTGCCACCGACGACAAGGGCATGGTCACCGTATTCTTCGAGCTTAACGGCCAGCCGCGCCGCATTAAGGTGCCGGATCGTGCGCATGGTGCGGCGGGCAGTGCGGCGCGCCGCAAGGCCGATCCGTCCAACGCGGCCCATGTGGGCGCGCCGATGCCCGGCGTCATCTCGACGGTCGCGATTTCCGCGGGAATGGCCGTCAAGGCGGGGNNGAAGATGGAAACGGCTCTGCATGCCGACCGTGACGGCACGATCGCCGAAGTGCTGGTCAAGACCGGCGACCAGATCGATGCGAAGGATCTCCTGGTCGTCTTCGCCGCCTGAGCTATCGAGCTTTCCATGCAAGACAAGAACGTGGCATGACGAATGAGGTCGGAACATCGCGACGGATGTTCCGGCCTCTCATTCTCAGAGCGCCGCCTTGGCGGCGACCCGTTGATGTTCTCTCGAATGTCAGCCTATCAGCCGGCCTTCAGCGGTGAGATCTGGATCTCGACGCGCCGGTTTTGTGCACGGCCGTCCGCCGTGGCATTCGATGCGACCGGCTGGCTGGGGCCGAAACCGAGGGCGGAAACGCGCCGCGGATCGACGCCCTGCGAATTGAGATAGTTCGCAACCGATGATGCGCGGCGCTCGGAGAGCGCCTCGTTGTGAGCGACGCTGCCGGTCGAATCGGTATGGCCGTTGACGTCAATCAGCGTCTTTTCGAACTTGCGCAGCACGATCGCTACCGAATTGAGCGTCGGATAGAACTGCGGCATGACCTGGTCCTGGTCAGTCGCAAAGGTGATGTTGGACGGCATATTGAGGATGATCCGGTCACCGACGCGGGTGACAGAGATGCCGGTGCCTTGTAGTTGAGCCCTGAGCTCGGCCTCCTGATTGTCCATGTAATTGCCGATCGCACCGCCGGCCAGGGCACCGATGCCAGCGCCGATGAGTGCGCCATTTCGGCTGTCGCGGCCGCCGCCGCCGATCACCGCGCCGCCGACCGCGCCGAGTGCGGCACCCAGAACCGCACCGCCAGCCAGGTTGGATGTTTTTTGCTGGCCGGTATAGGGATCGGTCGTGGTGCAGGCGGTCAGATAGATCGCGGCGAACGCGAGGATCGACATTTTCTTGATCATCGTCGGAATCACTCCAGGAAAATTCTCTTCTCGGTCAACAAGCCAAATGCGGCAATATCAAGTTATCGGAGGTTGAACTACTCGGGTGCGCTCTTCCGGCCATAGCGCTTGTCGATGTAGTCGATCACCAACGCCTCGAAATCGGCGGCGATATTCGCACCGCGCAAGGTCATCGCCTTCTTTCCGTCGATGAACACCGGGGCGGCTGGCGTTTCACCGGTGCCCGGCAGCGATATGCCGATGTCGGCGTGCTTGCTCTCGCCCGGCCCGTTGACGATGCAGCCCATGACCGCGACGTTGAGCGCCTCGACGCCTGGGTATTTCTCGCGCCAGACCGGCATGTTCTTGCGCAGGTCTTGTTCGATCTTCTGGGCGAGCTCCTGGAATACGGTGGACGTGGTGCGGCCGCAGCCGGGGCAGGCGGCGACGACGGGCACGAACTGGCGGAAGCCCATGACCTGCAAAATTTCCTGCGCCACCTGCACTTCGCGGGTACGGTCGCCATTCGGTTCGGGGGTCAGCGAAACGCGGATCGTATCGCCGATCCCGTGCTGCAGGACATAACCCATGGCCGCTGCGGAGGCGACGATGCCCTTGGAGCCCATGCCGGCCTCTGTCAGTCCGAGATGGAGCGCGTGGTCGGAGCGGTCGGCCAGCATCGAATAGACGGCAATCAGGTCCTGAACCTGGGAAACCTTGGCGGACAGGATGATCTTCGATCGCGGCAGGCCGATCTCCTCGGCGAGCTCGGCGGACAGCAGAGCCGACTGGACGATCGCCTCGCGCGTCACCTGGCGCGCCGAGAGTGGGAAGCCCTCCGCCTGGTTCTGGTCCATCAGCCGGGTCAGCAGTTCCTGGTCGAGCGAGCCCCAGTTGACGCCGATGCGCACCGGCTTGCCATAGCGGATCGCCATTTCGACGATGTCGGCGAACTGCTTGTCCTTCTTGTCCTTGAAGCCGACATTGCCCGGATTGATCCGGTATTTTGCCAGCGCTTCGGCGCAGGCCGGATGGTCGGCCAGCAATTTATGGCCGATGTAGTGGAAGTCGCCGACCAAAGGTACGTCCAGCCCGAGACGAAGCAGTCGCTCGCGGATTTTCGGCACGGCGGCAGCGCTTTCGTCCCGGTCCACGGTGATGCGCACGATTTCCGAACCGGCCTTGAACAGTTCGGCCACCTGTTTCACGGTGGCGTCGATGTCGGCCGTGTCTGTATTCGTCATCGACTGCACAACGACCGGAGCGCTGCCACCGACGATCACGCCGCCGACATCGACGGCGACGGTTTTGCGGCGTGGCTTGGGATCGAACTCGTCTGCGGAAATCATGGGATGCCCTTGAACGGCAGGAAAATGATGAAAATGAGGTGGATCAAACACGTGCGCTTGTCAACCATGAGCTAAACCACGGCCAACGAGTGAACGGACCGACCAACCGCCGGCCAGGTCGGAGAGCTCGGCCAGCAACTCGTCCATGCCCGACATACGCATCTTCATGCCTTCGGTCGCTTCAAAAAGCAGTGAGGCGATACGCTGGGTGGAGACGCCTGATGGCTAGTGCCGCGCCACGCTGACCCGGTCGGCGTGGCGCGCCAATCCGGAAAGAGCCAGTACCACCAGATTGAGCAGCGAGAGCGCGGTATAGACGGTTGAAAGGGACGTGTATTCGGCGATGAAACCGATGATTGACGGCGCCATGAGGATCCCGGAATAGCCGAGCGAAGTCACAACCGAGAGGCCGATCCCCGGTGCGAGGCCCGGAATATTGCCGCCGGCGGAAAAGGCGATCGGCACCATATTGGAGATGCCGATGCCGGCAATGCCGAATCCGATCAGGGCGATCGTGATGCTGGGTGCCTGGCCTGCGATGATCAGGCCGACGAAGGATGCGATCGTGCAGAGCCGGAGCGTCGTCACTNNAAAGCGCATCGCCGCCATGGCAAGCGAGAAGGCGGCGAAAGCAAAGCCCGAATGCGCCGTCGATGCGGACAGTTCATTCCCGAGATAGAGCGCACCCCAGTCGAGGATCGCTCCCTCCGGGATCATCGAAAAAAGGGCGACGAGCCCGATGAGCCAAGGGAGCGGCGAAAGCGGCAGTCTCGTGCGCTCACGGCGTTCGGAGGGATGCGGCCGGTCGACGAGGATCATCGGTCGGGCAATCGCTAGGAGAGCGACCGCGACGCCGGCCACCAGCAGCGCGTGGCCGAGCGCGCCTAGCGCCGTGATCAGCAGACCGCCGGTCGCCGCTCCCACGAGGCCCCCCAGACTCCAGAAAGCGTGGCAGGACGACATGATCGAACGGCGCATCGAGCGTTCGACTTCAACGGCATTGGCATTCATCGCCACGTCCATTGCTCCGCTCAAGCCGCCAAATAGGAAGATTGCAAAGGCGCCGGCCCAGAGTGAAGTCATCAGGGTGACACCGATGATCGTCGGGATAAACAGAACCGCGGCCGTCAGGACCACGCGGCTCGAGCCGAACCGCGCGATCTGTACGCCGGCGATAGGCATCATCAACAAGGACCCAATGCCGAAAACGAACAGCATGATGCCGAGATGCGCCTCGCTCAAGGAAAGCGCCTTGGCGAAAATCGGAATTTTCGGCGCCCAGGCCCCCATCATCAGGCCGTTCAGAAAAAACAGCAGCGAAACCGCTGCCCGCGTCCTGGTGAAATATCTGCCGCGCACCTGCGCGCCACCGTCGTTGGTCGTCTCCGCCATCGCCCTCTCCTGGAATTCTTGCGGCACTCTATTTAAATCGATTGAAACGGCAACGGCAAAGGCCCGCGGCAGTTTCACATTTTGTTTCCGTCCGAAAACTGCAAGCGCAACTGAACCGACCTCGGAAGGATTTGCTTCCTGCTCGGATCTGAAGGGAATGATGCCGTTCATCGCACTGGCCGAACGTGCAAGTCCTTGATGCCGCGCCTTGCAAAAAGTCCGGGCTCCAAGTCCCATACGGCAGAACAACCGTCCGTTCAGACAGGGTGTTGTCGCCTGACGCCTATCTTCATCCGGGACCACTGCAAATAGCTCTTGCGACTGCGCCAACCATCGTATATACGAATATATGTAGATATATATCCATGGAGGTTGCTATGTCTCTCGATCGTGCCGTGCTGGCCTTTGCCGGCGTAATGGTTCTGGTTTCCGTTCTTCTGACGGCTTTCGTCCATCCGTATTTCATGTGGTTCACCGTGTTCATCGGCGCTAACATGTTTCAGTCAGCCTTTACCGGCTTCTGCCCGGCGGCGGCGATCTTCAAGAAGCTCGGCTTTCGCGCTGGCTGCGCGTTCTGAGCATACCTGTTCAAAGGAAACTCCCATGAAAGCCAAGGCGCTCGCGCGTTCCGCCATCTTCGGCCTGTCGCTCCTGTCGACCGGCTCTTTCGCGGCTGAGGCAATTCGCCTCGACGCGGTGAAGGTCCCTGAATGGAAAGCCGTCTATGGCCGTGTCGAAGCGCGCGACAGCGTTGCGGCACGGGCCCGGATCGGCGGCACTGTCATTGACCTCAAGGTAACGGAAGGCGACGCCGTCAAGGCTGGCGACGTCATCGCCGTGGTCAAGGACGACAAGATCGACTTCCAGATCGCCGCGATCGAAGCGCAATTGCTCGGTCTGCGCGCGTCCCTGGAGAACGCACAGTCGGAACTGACGCGTGGCGAGGAACTGATCAAGCGTGGCGTCACGACCGCCCAGCGGCTGGATGCGCTTCGTACGCAGGTCGATGTGGTGCGCAACCAGATTGCCGCGGCCGAAGCCCAGCGTTCGGTTGTTGTAGAGCAGGGCAAAGAGGGCGCGGTTCTGGCGCCCGCCGACGGCAAGGTGTTGACCGTTCCGGTCACCCAGGACGCCGTCATCATGGCGGGTGAACCGGTCGCGACGATCGGCGGCGGCGGCTTCTTCCTCCGTCTGGCGATCCCTGAGCGCCATGCCGATCTGTTGCGTCAGGATGCCTCCATCGAGATCGACAGCGGCAACGGCCATGAAAGCACCGGACGCCTGGCCAAAATCTATCCGGAAATCGACAATGGTCGCGTAATCGCCGATGTCGAGGTCGAGAACCTGCCGACTACCTTCGTCAACAAGCGCCTGCTGGTCCGCGTTCCCGTCGGCGAGCGCGATGCGCTGCTGTTGCCGCTCAGCGCTCTAACGAACCGCTTTGGTGTCGATTATGTCACGGTCAAATCCGGTGAACGTGCCGCCGAGCGCGCCGTCGTCACCGCCAAGCCGATACTGTTCGACGGCAAGGAAATGACCGAAATCCTGACCGGCCTTGCCGCCGGCGAAGAGGTCCTGCTGCCATGAAGGTTCCCAGTCTCGGTATTGCGGGCGCCCTGACAAAGGGCTTCATCACCTCGCCGCTTACCCCGCTCTTCCTCATCACCGCCTTCGCGCTCGGCCTCGTCGCGCTTCTGACACTGCCGCGCGAGGAGGAGCCGCAGATCTCTGTGCCGATGGTCGACATCATCGTCCGTGCCGACGGCCTGAAGGCCGAAGACGCGGTCAAGCTCGTCACCGAGCCGCTGGAAACGATCATCAAGGGCATCAACGACGTCGAGCACGTCTATTCCCAGACCTCTGACGATCAGGTCATGGTAACTGCCCGTTTCATAGTCGGCACTTCGGGTGATTCGGCGGTGCTGCGCGTCCACGACAAGATTCGCGCTAACATGAGTTCGATCCCGGTCGGCATTCCCGAACCGCTGGTGGTCGGCCGCACGATCGACGACGTGGCGATCGTTTCCCTGACGCTCACCCCGTCCGCCGACAAAGGCGCAGGCGTGGATGCTACAGCTCTCACCCGTATCGCCCGCGAATTGCGCGTCGAGATGGCGAAGATCGATGATGTTGGCCTGAGCTATCTCGTCGGCGAGACAGGCGACGCAATCCGCATCGCACCCGCGCCGGAAAAGCTCGCTCTCTACGGCGTGACGCTGCAGCAGCTCTCCGCCAAGGTGACGGCTGCGAACCGCTCGTTCTCGACAGGTCTGGTGCGCAATGCCGGGCAGCAGATTGAGCTCGTGGCCGGTGAAACGCTGTCCACGCCGACCGAAATTGGCAATCTTCTGCTGACGACCCGCGACAACCGCCCGGTCTATGTGCGCGACGTCGCTGATGTTTCCTTCGTCACTGACATGGCGGAGGCCCGCGCCTCGACGGTTACCCGCGGCGAAAACGGTGAGCTGAAACGCGTGCCTGCGGTCACGCTTGCGCTCGCCAAGCGCGCCGGCGCCAATGCCGTCCTTGTCTCCGAGGAAATCCTCCACCGTGTCGAGGAGCTCAAGGGCAACCTGATCCCGGACAGCATGGATGTGGAGGTGACGCGCAACTACGGCGAAACGGCGAATGAGAAGGCGAATGAGCTTCTCTTCCACCTTGGCCTGGCGACACTCTCGATCATCGCGCTTGTCTGGGTGTCGATCGGCCGGCGCGAAGCCCTCGTCGTTGCGATCGTCATTCCCGTCACCATCCTGCTGACGCTGTTTGCCGCCAACCTGATGGGCTATACGCTGAACCGCGTTTCGCTGTTCGCGCTGATCTTTTCGATCGGCATTCTTGTCGATGACGCGATCGTCGTGATCGAGAATATCGCCCGTCATTGGGGCTTCAACGACGGCAAGGACCGCCGTCAGGCGGCGATCGATGCGGTTGCCGAAGTCGGCAACCCGACCATCGTCGCGACGCTCACCGTCGTCGCCGCCCTCCTGCCGATGATGTTCGTCTCCGGCATGATGGGCCCTTATATGAGCCCGATCCCGGCCAATGCCTCGGCCGCGATGATCTTCTCCTTCTTCGTCGCCGTTGTCGTGACTCCCTGGCTGATGCTGAAGATCGCCGGCAAGGCCAAGCTCCACCACGACGATGCCCATGCGACCGGTGGCATTCTCGGTGCGGGGTATGCAAGGGTTGCGAGCCCGATCCTGGCGAGCAAGAGAAACAGCTGGATCTTCCTGCTGCTGGTCGGCGTCGCCACCCTCGGCTCGCTGGCGCTGTTCTACACCAAGGATGTCACCGTCAAGCTGCTGCCCTTCGACAACAAGTCCGAACTGCAGGTGACGATCGACCTGCCTGAAGGCTCGTCCGTCGAGGCCACCGATGCGGTTGCGCAGGCCGTTGCAAAGGTGACGCTCGACACGCCCGAGGTTCTGAGCGTCCAGACCCATGCCGCAACGGCAGCGCCGTTTAATTTCAACGGCCTGGTGCGTCACGCCTATCTGCGCTCGAAACCCGAGATGGGCGACGTGCAGATCAACCTGGCGCCCAAGTCCGAGCGTGACCGCTCGAGCCACGAGATCGCGCTTGATCTCCGCCAGCGGCTGCTCGCCGAAGTTGAAGTACCGGAAGGAACCTCGCTGAAGGTCGTCGAACCGCCGCCAGGTCCGCCGGTCATGGCCACCCTTCTCGCCGAAATCTATGGCCCGGATGCCACCACCCGTCGCGCCACCGCGGAAAAGGTCAAGGCCGCCTTCAAGTCGGTCCCCTTCATCGTCGACGTGGACGACAGCTATGGCCAGCCGGCCCGCCGTCTTCGCGCCACGATCTCCGGTGACGACCTCGACTTCTTTGGTGTCTCGGAAAGCGACGTGTTCGACACACTGTCGATTCTCAATGCCTCGACCACGCTCGGCTATTCGCACCGCGGCGACAGCCGTGCGCCGATCCCGATCGTCATCAGCCGACCGAAGGGTGCCAAGGTCTTCGACGAGGCGTTCCTCTCGACGCCGATCCCCGCCAACCTTCTGCCGGGTTCCCGCTCGGTGGTCGAACTCGGTGACGTCATCCGCGTCAGGGAAGAACAGGCTTCGTTCCCGATTTTCCGCCACAATGGCCGCTATGCCGAAATGGTTACGGCCGAGCTCGCCGGCGACTACGAAGCACCGCTTTACGGCATGCTCGCCGTTCACGAGGCGCTCGACAAACAGGACTGGACCGGGCTTGAAAAGCCGGAAATCGCCCTGCACGGGCAGCCGATGGACCAGAACAAGTCGGTGCTTCTGTGGGATGGCGAATGGGAAGTGACCTGGGTCACCTTCCGCGACATGGGCGCCGCCTTCATGGTTGCCCTGCTCGGGATCTATATCCTGGTCGTTGCCCAGTTCGGCTCGTTCAAGGTGCCGCTCGTCATCCTGACGCCAATCCCGCTGACCTTCATCGGCATTCTCGGTGGCCACTGG
>DBUL01000146.1:12869-13098 GCA_002307905.1 Rhizobiaceae bacterium UBA1291 | reverse complement strand
ACGGCGGAGGCGACGATCGAGCCGACCGCCCAGGCGCCGAGGCGCGCGGGAATACGCGAAAGCGGACGCCCGGTGATCAACGCCAGAGACCAGGCGAGCACGGGAAGCAGGGCCAGAAGGCTCGAAAGTCCGAAGAACTGCATCATGATGTCGGCGAAGACGGCGCCGCCATAGCCGAGGATGTTGCTCGGTTCGTTGGCGGTGGCATAGGAAAGGCTGGGGTCGGCGA
>DBUL01000146.1:11176-12744 GCA_002307905.1 Rhizobiaceae bacterium UBA1291 | reverse complement strand
TTCGAAGCACGAAGGCGCTGAATGCGAAGCGGCCGGACTGTTCGTCGATCGTGGCCGAAGTGCCTCTGTTCATCTTACTGCCCATCCGTATGACTGCATCCTGCCGCAATGAGTGCCCGGCGCGACGGCGCGGCCATTCATGATCGACAGTACAGGATGGACGGTTAATGGGGCATTAACCATGCCGGTTCGAGCCGGCTTCGAGGCACAAGAAAAAGGCCCGGAGACGGGCCCCGGGCCAGGCACGGCCTGCAATCGGCCGTGACGGGAGGAGGTGCCGCGCCGGCGAACCGGCGCGGTTTATCGACTTAGGAATGGTAGGCTGCTTCGCCGTGCGAGGCGAGATCGAGACCTTCGCGCTCGGCTTCGACCGGAACGCGCAGGCCGATGACCAGGTCGACGACCTTGTAGAGAACGAACGAGCCGACGCCGCACCAGACGATGGTGACGAGCACGGCCTTGACCTGGGTGATGAACTGCGCCCCCATGGTGACGCCGTCGGCATAACCGATGCCGCCGAGCGCGGCGGAAGCGAAGATGCCGGTGGCCAGAGCGCCGAACAGGCCGCCAATACCGTGAATGCCGAAGACGTCGGCGGTGTCGTCATAGCCGAACTTGTTCTTGACGACAGCGACGAAGAAGTAGCACAGCGGCGAGACGAGCAGGCCCATGATGATCGCGCCCATCGGACCGGCAATGCCGGCGGCAGGCGTGATGGCGACGAGGCCGGCGATCATGCCGGAAGCCGCGCCGAGCATCGAGGCCTTGCCGCGGGTGAAGGTTTCGACGACCGCCCAGGAGACGATAGCCGCAGCGGTGGCGATGAAGGTATTGACGGTAGCCAGCATGGCGCCGCCGGAAGCCTCGAGGTTCGAGCCGGCGTTGAAGCCGAACCAGCCGAGCCACAGCATGGCGGCACCGACGAGGGTGAGCGTCATGGAGTGCGGTGCCATCATGTCCTTGCCGTAGCCGATGCGCTTGCCGATCATGATCGAGCCGATCAGACCTGCGACGCCGGCATTGATGTGGACGACGGTGCCGCCGGCGAAGTCAAGCGCGCCCCAGCCGAACAGCAGGCCGTTGGCATCCCAGACCATGTGGGCGACGGGGAAGTATACGAAGGTGGCCCACAGGACGCAGAACAGAACGGCGGCCGAGAACTTGATGCGCTCGGCAAACGCGCCGACGATCAGTGCCGGGGTGAGTGCCGCAAACGTCATCTGGAACAGCATGAAGACGAATTCCGGAATGACCGCGTCGGAGAAGGTTGCGGCGGTCGAATCCATGGTGATGCCCGAGAGGAACAGCTTGGCCGTGCCGCCGAAGAAGGCGTTTTCCGAGCCGCCGAAGGCGAAGGAATAGCCGTAGATGACCCAGACGAGCATCATGGCGGCGCCGACCATCGTGCACTGCATCAGCACCGACAGCATGCTCTTGGCGCGCACCAGGCCGCCGTAGAACAGGCCGAGGCCAGGCATCAGCATGAAAAGCACGAGAAGCGTGCAGAGAAACATGAAGGCGGTGTCGCCCTTGTCCGGAACCGGAGCGGCAGCTACGGCGGCGGCCGC
>DBUL01000146.1:1668-11125 GCA_002307905.1 Rhizobiaceae bacterium UBA1291 | reverse complement strand
GCGGAAGAAAACTTGGAAAATGACATCAGAAACAACTCCCCTAACAGCCGTTCTTACAAAGCTTCAGAATTGGTTTCGCCGGTGCGGATGCGCACGGCCTGGTCGATCGAGTAGACGAAGATCTTTCCGTCGCCGATCTGCCCGGTCTTTGCGGCAGAGGCGATCGCTTCGACGGCCTTGTCCGCGAGTTCGGAGGCAACGGCGATTTCGATCTTCAATTTCGGCAGAAAGCTTACGGCGTATTCCGTGCCGCGGTAAATTTCAGTGTGCCCCTTCTGGCGCCCGTAACCCTTCACTTCGGTCACGGTCAGGCCCTGAATGCCAACAGCGGTGAGAGCTTCGCGCACCTCATCCAGCTTGAATGGCTTGATGATGGCCATCACAATCTTCATCTGGTTCCCATCCTTTGCTTGTCCTCGGCTCCAAGCCGACTCTCCTGCCGCCGGCAAGAGAGAGCCGGGCGACTGAGCCATGACATTCAAAGTATGTGCCAGTTTGAAGTTGGCAAATAAGTTATTGAAATGTTTATGGTATGCGGAAGGCAACTAATAAACGGGCATTTGAATGACAGATATGCGCTTAAATATTGAGCACAAATTTGAAATTGCCTGAAACTTAGGCGTTTGCCCTTTTGCGGATCAGGCCTTCCTGCGCGACAGAGGCGATGAGCTTGCCATCACGGTCATAGATGCTGCCGCGGGTCATGCCGCGGGCACCGGATGCACTCGGGCTGTCCTGGGTGTAAAGCAGCCAGTCGTCAAGCTTTGACGGGCGATGGAACCACATGGCGTGGTCAAGGCTGGCGGGCTGGATCTGCGGGTCAAAGATCGACGTGCCGTGCGGATAGAGCGAGGTATCGAGCAGGGTCATGTCGGACAAATAGGCAAGGATCGCCGTCCGATAGTGGTGATCCTCCGGAACGGGACCGGTGGTGCGGACCCAGATATGCGCATTGGGGTCGAGCTTCTCGTTCGAGATGTAATGGGTGAGCGATACCGGGCGGATCTCGATCGGGCGTTCGCGGCTCCAATAGCCCTTTACCGATTCGGGCGCCTGGGCAAGGAAGAGCTCGCGGAATTCCTTCTCGCCGATCAGCTGCTTCGGGTCGGCCACGGAAGGCATCGCCATCTGGTGGTCGTAGCCGGGCTCCTCGATCTGGAAGGAACAGGACATGGCGAAGATGGTCTTGCCGTGCTGGACGGCGACGACGCGTCGGGTGGTGAAGCTCGAGCCGTCGCGGGTCCGCTCGACCTGGAAGATGATCGGCACGGTGGGGTCGCCGGGGCGAACGAAATAGGCGTGCAGCGAATGGACGTGCCGGTCGCCGGCGACGCAGCGCTGGGCCGCCATCAGCGCCTGAGCAATGACCTGGCCGCCGAACACGCGCTGCCAGCCGTTCTGCGGACTCTTGCCGCGGAACAGATCTTCTTCGAGCTTTTCGAGATCCAGCGTCTCGATCAGCTGGTCCATGGCAGTGGGTTTTTCGCTCGAATTCGGCATAATAGCGCGGCCCCGCTTATAGGAACTAGTTCAAGGCTGATCTATATAGGAGCAAGAAAATGCACAAGGGCAAAGGATATTCGCCATGCTGGATTTGCTGATCGTCGGCGGTGGCTATGTCGGCCTTTCGGCCGCTGTCGCGGTCAAGCAGGCCGCGCCGCATCTGAGCGTCGAAGTGATCGAGGCTGCGCCCGAAGGTGTGTGGAAGAAGGATCCGCGCGCTTCGGCGATCATCGCCGCGGCGACCAAGATGCTGGAGGTGTTCGGCATCTGGGACCGTATCGCGCCGGAGGCTCAGCCGATCACCAGGATGATCGTCACCGATTCGAAGACCGCCGATCCGGTCCGTCCGGTTTTCCTCACCTTTGACGGTGCAGTGGAGGAGGGTCGGCCGTTTGCTCATATGATCCCGAATGTCGCAATGGTCGGCGCGTTGCGCGAGGCCTGCGAAAAGGCCGGTATTGCCATTCGCCACGGCGTGCGCGCGGTGGGCTTCAAGAATACGGGACCTGCGGCGGAGTTGGCGCTGTCGGATGGCTCGGTCGTTGCGGCCCGCCTGGTCGTCGCCTGCGACGGGGTGCGCTCGAAGCTGCGCGACATGGCAGGGATCAAGACCGTCACCTGGGACTATGGCCAGTCCGGCATCGTCACGACGGTCGAGCACGAACGGCCGCACGAGGGCGCGGCGGAAGAGCATTTCCTGCCGTCCGGTCCCTTCGCCATCCTGCCGCTCAAGGGCAATCGTTCGTCACTGGTATGGACCGAGCGCACGGCGGATGCCGACCGGCTGGTCGCCGCCGATGATCTGGTCTTCGAGGAAGAGCTGGAACGCCGCTTCGGCCACAAGCTGGGCTGGATCCGCGCGACCGGCGACCGGCGCGCTTTTCCGCTCGGGCTGACGCTGGCCCGCGAATTCGTCGCGCCGCGCATCGCGCTGGCCGGCGACGCCGCCCACGGCATTCATCCGATCTCCGGCCAGGGCCTCAATCTCGGCTTCAAGGACGTGGCGGCGCTTGCAGAAACCATCGTCGAGGCCGACCGGTTGGGATTGGACATCGGCGATCTCAACGTGCTCGAACGCTACCAGACCTGGCGTCGCTTCGACACGTTCCGCATGGGCGTCACCACCGATGTGCTGAACCGGATGTTCTCCAACGATTTCACACCGCTGNNTGCTGGCATGGGACAGGGGCAGGCGCCGAAGCTTCTGGCCGGCGAGGCGATTTGAGCAGGGCCTCGGTCGCCCGCACCGGATAAGGCGAGACGGCAGGCAGGTCCGGGCGCCTATTCCTCGATCTTGCGCGCTTCCGAGACCAGCATGATCGGAATGCCGTCGCGGATCGGGTAGGCGAGCCTGGCACGTTCCGAGACCAGTTCGTTGCGATCGCGGTCGTAGGTCAGCCGGCCTTGCGTCAGCGGGCAGACCAGCAGCTCGAGCAGTTTCACGTCGACCTTGCTCATCCGCTCGTCCATGGCTGTGCGCAATCCTATTGCAGCCGGGTGTCGGCGTCGCCGAAGGAGCGGGCGAGGACGATTTCGGTGATGGCGATCAGGGTTTCGGCGCGCGTCTTGAGGTCGGGCGCCTCAAGCAGGGCCTGCTTTTCAGCAGGGCCAAAGGGCGACATCATCGACAGGGAATTGACCAGCGTGAGATTGCTGGCGCGTTCCACGCTTTCCCAGTCAGCTTCCAGTTTGTTGGCGTCGAGATAGGCGCGGAAGGCGGCAAGCAGGCCCGTACGGTCGACACTCGCCTCTTCCTCGGGCCCGCCCTTGAGGTCGGTGATGAAGGGAGCGATGTGGAAACTGCGATAGGGTTTGCTGCCGTTCACCTCCTCCAGCAGGCGGAAGCGACAAATGCCCCCGAGCGAGGTGACATAGCGGCCGTCGCCGGTTTCGGTGAGCGAGGTGATGCGGCCGATGCAGCCGACCTGGCAGAGCGCCGGGCGCTCCGGCAGGATGTCGCCGGTCAGCCCTTCGGAAAGCGCCGGTTGGATCATGCCGATCAGCCGGTTGCCCGCCATGGCCGCATCGAACATGGCCAGATAGCGCGGTTCGAAGACATTGAGCGGCAGCTGGCCGCCGGGCAAGAGCAGCACACCGGCGATGGGAAACACCGGCAATGTCTCCGGCAGGTCGTTTGCGGTCAGATATCTGGCATTGCCGACTTGCATGACACCCCATTTCCGCGCGGCCCGAGACGGGCCGCCGCATCTTCATAATGTGGTTCGCGGCGCTGAAAACTCAAGGGCGCAAACGCCTGGAGCGTCACGAAAACAGGATCGACGACAGTTTGCGCCGTGCCATGATCGTTGCCGGATCCTTCGGTCCCCAGGCTTCGAAGAATTCGAGCAACTGACGGCGGGCCCCGTCGTCGTCGAAGGTGCGGTCGCGCTTCATGATCAGCAGCAGGTGCTCGGCCGCTTCCTCGCGCTTGCCGGACACATTGAGGATCTTGGCGAGCTTCAGGCGGGCTTCGTGGTCGTCCGGGTTGAGCGCCAGCGCATGTTCGAGGGCGGATGGATCGCCGAGCTTGCGGGCCTCGTCCATCTGCTCGATCTTCTTGGACACGGCCTGGACCTCGGGTGCCTTGCGATGTTCGTCGGGCATGCCGGCGACGAGCTCGCGGGCGCGGTCGTGCTGGTCGGCGGCGAGCATGCATTCGGCCATACCGGCGGCGGCCTTGGCGTTTTCCGGGTCGGCCTGGAGGACGGCGCCGTAGAGTTGGGCCGCGCCATTGATGTCGCCGCTTGCGAGCAGGGCGACAGCCTCTTCGAGAACCGCTTCGATTTCGGCTGCCTGGTCGGCGCCGGCGGGACCGGCGACCTTGTCGATGAACTCGCGGATCTGGCTTTCCGGAACGGCGCCCATGAAGCCGTCGACCGGGCGGCCGTCGACAAAGGCGACAACGGCCGGGATCGACTGGATGCCGAGCTGGCCGGGAATGGACGGATGATCGTCGATGTTGAGCTTCACCAGCTTTACCCGGCCCTTCTCTTCACTGACCACCTTTTCGATCACCGGGGCGAGCTGCTTGCAGGGGCCGCACCAGGGCGCCCAGAAATCGACCAGGACCGGCTGGTTGCGGGATTCCTCCAGCACGTCCTTGGTGAAGCCCGCGGTCGTGGTGTCCTTGACGAGGGCGGCGGGGGCGGCTGGCACGGCCGCTGTTCCGCCGAAATGCGCCTGGGCCGTCATCTGGCCACTGTAGCCGCCATAGGGATTGCTGTTGTCGCTCATGGATCGTCTCCCGCATCTTCGGCCCTCGTGGGGCGTGTTTGCCGCTTAAGATCGTATGTCAGGCCGTGACTTTCAAGACAAGCGGCGTGTGGCCGGTCGCCTCGAGAAAGCGCAGCAGATCGTCGCGTCCGATCGATGTGGTCGCGTCGTTCGACAGCGGATGGCCGTTGATGATGTCGTGCTCCATCAGGTCCTGGTCGAGCACGAAGGTGACGTTGTGGCCGGTGTCGTTGATCGCGCCGAACACGGTGACCGCGCCCGGGATGACGCCGAGATAGTCCATCAGCTTTTCCGGCTTGCCGAAGGAAACCTTGCTGGCCGCGCCGATCAGCGTGTGCACTGTTTTCAAATCGACGACGGCGTTCTCCTCGACGGTCAGCAGGAAGAACTGGTCCTTCTTGTCCTTGACGAAGAGGTTCTTGGTGTGGCCGCCGGGGATTTCGTCGCGCAGCGCCACCGATTCGGCCACCGTGAAAACCGGCTCGTGACCTTTCGTCTCGTGGCGAATTCCGAGGTCATCGAGGAAACGGTAGAGGTCTTCGGCGGTCGTCGGCTCTGGTGTCATCGATCTGCTCTCGTGCGGGTCAGGGTTCCTGGCGAGGTCGGGCAAATGCCCTTGCCGTGGAGTGATACGTCCGGGCACCGGCCTTGGCAATCGGCGGAAATGCGCGAAAGCCCGCGTTTGGAGGCGTTTGACCGCATGGGGAGAAGATTGCATTTTTTTCTCCGGACATTCGTCATTTCCCTGTTGCATTTGCAAAAATGTTGGGCCATATAGCGCCCGTCGCCGCAACATTCGGACGGCACCCGATCCACTGTCTACCCCCGGATCGAGGTTATGAGCGGGTGTAGCTCAGGGGTAGAGCACAACCTTGCCAAGGTTGGGGTCGGGCGTTCGAATCGCCTCACCCGCTCCAGTTTTTCTTCTTTCAGAAAACAAGAAATGTTAGACCGCTTTGGCGGTCGCTTTGCGTTTGGTGGCGTGCGGCCCGAAGGCCGCCTTTTTCNNTGGCGCAGCACCTCGCCGGGGCGCAGCACGACGTTGGGGAAATCCGCGTGGTTGACGGCGTCGGGCCAGACCTGGGTTTCCAGGCAGAAGCCGGCGAAGGGGCCGTAGGCGCGGCCGTCGAGGCCGGGGACGGGCACGTCGAGATAGACGCCGGCATAGAATTGCACGCCGGGTTCGGTCGTGCGCACTTCCATCGTCACCCCGGAATTGATGCTACGGGCGAGCGCCACCGACTGTTTCGCCATGCGCGCGGGAGAGAGGCAGAAATTGTGGTCGTAGGGCACTTGTTTCCCGTCAAGGTCGCGGGCGATCGGGGCCATTTCGCGGAAATCAAAGGGCGTTCCGGCGACGGGCCGCAATTCGCCGGTCGGGATCAGGTCGCGGTCGACCGGCAGATAATGGTCGGCGGCGATCATCAGGTCGTGGCCGAGGATGTCGCTGCGGCCGTCGAGGTTGAAATAGGCGTGCTGGCAGAGGTTGACGGGCGTCGGGCGGTCGGTTTCGCTCTCGTAGACGACGGAAAGCACGCCCTCGTCCTTCAGGGTGTAGATCGCGCGGATGGTGCAGTTGCCGGGATAGCCGGCGCGGCCATCGGGATCGGTGACTTCCATCGTCACGTGGTCGTGGCCCAGTTCGACGATTGCCCAGTTCATCCGCGCCGCGCCGGTCGAGCCGCCATGCAGGTGGGTGGTGCCGCGTTCGTTGAGCTCCAGCTGGTAGTCGGCGCCGTCGATCGAGAAGCGGCCCTTGGCGATGCGGTTGGCGCAGCGGCCCGGAGAGGCGCCGCAATAGGGGGAATGCTGCTCATAGTCCTCGAAACGCTCGAAACCGAGCACCAGGGGCGCGTCATGGCCGGCGAGCCGCAGGTCCTGGATCGCGGCGCCGAAGGTGATGATCCGCGCCGTCAGCCCGCCGCCGCACAGCGTCACCCGCTCGACCGTCTCGCCTGCCGTGGTCGTGCCGAAGATTTCCCTACCGGTCATGCCGTTCGCCCCGTTTGCGGTCTTTCGCCGTCTATCTCGCCAGTTCGCGCGCCGCCTCTTCAAGGCCGCCGAGCGTCAGCGGGTACATCCTGTTTCCCATCAGCTGGCGTATCATGCCGACCGACTGGGTGTAGCCCCAATAGTCCGGCTTCAAGGGGTTGATCCACAGGCTGCGACGAAAGTGAGCCGTCAGCCGGTCGATCCACACGGCGCCCGGCTCCGTGTTCCAGTGCTCGACCGAGCCGCCCGGCTGGCTGATCTCGTAGGGGCCCATCGAGGCGTCGCCNNCCGGTAGTCGGAGCCGAAGGTGCGGATGATCTCGTCGGTGCCAATGACCTCGGCCATGCGGCGGTGGTTGTCCTTCCACACCCGCTCATAGGGGCAATTGTGGAAGTAGAAATAGTCCATGTGGCGGAATTCGGAGCGGGCGGCGGAAAACAGCTCCTCCACGGTTCGCACATGGTCGTCCATCGAGCCGCCGATGTCGAAGAACATCAAGAGCTTGACGGCATTGCGCCGTTCGGGCCGGGTCTTCACGTCGAGATAACCGTGTTCGGCGGTGGCGCGGATGGTGCCGGAAAGATCGAATTCGTCCGCCGCCCCCTCGCGGATGAAGCGGCGCAGGCGGCGAAGCGCCACCTTGATGTTGCGGGTGCCGAGTTCGACTGTGTCGTCGAGGTTCCTGAACTCGCGCTTGTCCCAGACTTTCACCGCGCGGCGGTGGCGGCTTTCGTGCTGGCCGATGCGCACGCCTTCGGGATTGTAGCCATGGGCGCCGAAGGGCGAGGTGCCGGCCGTGCCGATCCATTTCGAGCCGCCCTGGTGGCGCTCCTTCTGTTCGGCGAGACGCTGGCGCAGCGTTTCCATCAGCTTGTCGAAGCCGCCGAGCGCCTCGACAAGCTTCCTGTCGTCCTCCGACAGGTGCTTTTCGGCGAGCTTTTTCAGCCAGTCTTGCGGGATCGGCACCTGATCCACGCCGTCGACCCCGCCGGACAGGGCTTCCACCCCGCCGAACATTTCGGAAAATACTCGGTCGAAGCGATCGATATGGCGCTCGTCCTTGATCAGCGTCGTGCGGGCGAGGAAGTAGAAGGCCTCGGTGTCGAAGTCTGCAAGCCCCTTCTCCATGCCTTCAAGCAGCGCGAGGAATTCCCTGAGCGTCACCGGGATCCGCGCTTCCTTGAGCTTTAGGAAAAAGGGGATGAACATCGGTCTTCTAGCGCTCCTTGCCGCTGTGTGCCGTCAACGGCGATCGAGGCCGATCTCCTGCAAGTCGTACGGCGTCGTCTGGTAGATTTCGTTGATCCAGTTGCCGAACAGGAGATGAGCATGGCTGCGCCAGCGGTTGAGCGGGGTCAGGGTCGGATCGTTGTGGGGAAAATAGTCGTGTGGCATCTTGATCGGCACGCCGGCGTCTACGTCGCGGAAATATTCGTCGCCGAGCGAGGTCGAATCATATTCGACATGGTTGAACATGTAGAGCCGGTTGCCGCGCTTTTCATGCACGAGGCAGACGCCCATCTCGTCGGATTCCATCAGGATCTCGAGGTCCGGATGCTTCTCGATGTCCTCGCGGCGCACTTCCGTCCAGCGCGACACCGGCACCTGGAAGTCGTCGGAAAAGCCGTTGAGATAGACGGAGGCCGGCGACAGGTTGCGGTGGCGATAGACGCCGAAGGCCTTCTGTTTCAGCGCGTGCTTCGGCACCTTGTGGAAATGGTAGATGGCGGCCATGGCGCCCCAGCAGACATTCATCGTCGAATGGACGTTGGTTTCCGTCCAGTCGAGGATCTGCTGCATCTCGTTCCAGTAGGTCACGTCCTCATAGGCCAGGTTCTCGACCGGTGCGCCGGTGACGATGAAGCCGTCGAACTTGCGGTCCTTCACCTCTTCCCAGGTCTGGTAGAAGGACAGGAGATGTTCTTCCGAGGTGTTCTTGGCCTTGTGGCCGCCGATGCGCACGAGGGTCAGCTCGACCTGCAGCGGCGAGGCGCCGATCAGGCGGGCGAACTGGACCTCGGTCTTGATCTTGTTCGGCATGAGATTGAGCAGGCCGATCTGCAGCGGGCGGATATCCTGGCGGACGGCCACCGTTTCGGTCATCACCCGCACACCCTCGTTGACGAGGGTTTCAAAGGCGGGCAGCGTATCGGGTATCCTGATCGGCATCGCTTCTCATTCCCAGCATCGGCGGAAAAACCGCAAAATAAAACCGGCGGCGAGAAATCGCGACCGGTGCTCGGGAAAAGAACGACTTTCCTCGGCCCCTTTAGCGACTTCTTTAACGTGGCTGCAAGCCGGCCGGCCAAATCACCACGGGACCTGCTCTAGATAGCTTTCCTGTCGTCAAAGATCAATGGCGAAGCCTGCGGCTGCCAGATCGGGGATCGCGAGCAAGGTTTGCTACCGCTCCCGCCGCGCCATGAAAGCCAGGCGCTCGAACAGGTGCACGTCCTGCTCGTTCTTCAAAAGCGCGCCGTGCAGCTTGGGCAGGGCCTGTTTCGGATCGGCGCGCAGGTCGGCCGGGTCGACGTCCTCGGCGACCAGTAGGCGAATCCAGTCGAGCGCTTCAGACGTCGACGGCTTCTTGCGCAGGCCGGGCGTTTCGCGGATCTCGTAAAACTGGGTGAGGGCATTGCGGATCAGCGCCTGCTTGATGCCGGGATAATGGACCTCGACGATGCGGGTGAGCGTGTCGGCATCGGGGAAGCGGATGTAGTGGAAGAAG
>DBUL01000146.1:0-1548 GCA_002307905.1 Rhizobiaceae bacterium UBA1291 | reverse complement strand
GTCTTGCCGGTGCCGGGCTCGCCCTTGACGAGCAGCGGCCGCTCGAGCGCGATGGCCGCGTTGACGGCGACCATCAGGTCCTTGTCGGCGATGTAGTCGGCGGTACCGGTGAACTGCATGCGGATCTTCCTGGCTGGTCTTTGGCGGTGAACCTAGTGGCGCAAAGGGTGCAGTGCAAGATGGCGAGGCGGTTCTGGCTACGGCGGCGCGGCAGATAAGGCTTGTAAAAATGCAGGAATCTGACAGGCTGAAACCAGCGATACACACCGCTTGTTCGTGTACGGACGCTGATTTCCAGACAAGAAGGGTACTGGAACACAGCGCGCATTTTCTCGGCAGATCCAGCCAGACATTCGGCACCATCCGCCACATTTGCTCCGAAGCGAAGATTTCTACCGATAGCAGACCGACGATCACCCGTTCCCGATCAAGCGCTGCCACTAAAGGCGGCCCGCGATCCTTCACCGAAGGAAGACACCCATGGCCAAAGGTCAGGTACGTTCGAACCGCGAAGCCCGAAAACCCAAGAAGGACAAGACCAAGGCCGATGCGCCGAAGACGTCCGGCTTCACCACCCAGCTGAAGAATGCCGAAACCGCCAAGGACGGCACCGCCAAGCGCTGAGGCGCCGTCGGCGTCCAGCGACCGCCAGGTGACCAGGCATCGTGCCCGGCCTGATCGGCACACTGGTGCCCGGTCAGGCGGCGAGGGCGAAGAGGAAACGGCCTTTCCCTTCTCGGCCCATATGCGCTATGGGCTCATCCATGACGGACACGACCTTCACGATCCTGCTCGGCGGGGCGCTCACCCCGACCGAGCGGCTGAAAGCCGCGGTCGCGGGAAGCCGCGCCATCGCGGCCGACGGCGGCATGCGCCATGCGGTCACGCTCGGCCTTTCGCCGGAGCTTTGGGTCGGCGATTTCGACAGTTCCGAGGATCTCGCGGCCGAGGATTTTCCCGGCGTGCCTCGCCTGCCCTATCCGGCGCAGAAGGCCTCGACCGATGGTGCGATCGCCGTCGAGGAGGCGCTGTCGCGCGGGGCAAAGCGTCTCGTTCTGGCCGGCGCGCTCGGCGGGGAGCGTTCGGATCATGCGCTGATGCATCTGCTGTCGGGCATGGCGCTGGCCAAGGGCGGCATCGAAGTGATGATGAGTTCCGGTACGGAGGAAGCCTTTCCGCTGCTTGGCGACGACTTCACGCTCGATCTGCCNNGCTGTTCTCGGTGCTCGGCCTCTCCCCCCTTGCCGGGCTGTCGATCGGCAATGCCCGCTATCCGCTCACTGATTTCGCGCTGCCCTTCGGGTCGTCGCGCACCATTTCCAACGTCGCGGAAGGTCCCGTGCGCTTCTCGCTGAAAAGCGGCGATGCGGTCGTCCTTGCCCGTCCTTACGATTTTTCCGGAGCTTGACCTTGGCGCCTCCCATTCTCAAACTCGATGATATCCTGCTATCCTTCGGCGGCGCGCCGCTTTTGAACGGCGCCAGCCTTCAGGTGGAGCCTGGCGACCGCATCTGCCTGGTCGGACGCAACGGCTCGGGCAAGTCGACG
>DBUL01000007.1:1287-21271 GCA_002307905.1 Rhizobiaceae bacterium UBA1291 | reverse complement strand
AGCGTGATGGGCAGGACCGTCTTGAGATCGTAGCCGTCGACTGTGAATTTCTCGTCCTTGGCAACCCGCACCGTGACCGCCACGTCGCCCCGACCCATGCCCTGAAGTTTCAGGCCCTGGCCTTTGAGCCGGACCACATGCCCCTGGGTGACGCCGCCCTCGAGAGGGACGCGCAACTCGCGGCCGTCGGATAGCGTGACGGGGACGGATTTCTCAGCCAGCAGGTCGTCAATCGTCACGGTGGCTTCAACGACCAGGTCGGGCGCCTTTTCCGGCGGCGGCTGGATGCCGCGGATACGCCGCACAAACGAGCTCAACAATTCGATCGGCGCGAGGATCGAAGCGGGTCTGGCGGAGCCGGACGATTGGTCGTTCTCGGCTCNNGCTCGTTCGGCATCGGCCTCCACTTCGCGCCTCAGGGTCTCTGCCGCGGCGGCTGCTTCGGGTGTATTGCCGAAGATGCGTGAGACCAGATCTTCGGGACTTTCTCCGGGGCCATTGGGTTTGCTCTGGGGCTGCTCTTGAGCTTGAGCTTGAGCTTGAGCCTGGGCCTGACCTTGAGCCGGAGCTGGCGACGGCGTCGCGTCAGGTTGAGGCTTTTCCGACTTGGCCTGTGCGGCTTGGGCGGCCTGAGCCTGCTTGTCGGCCTTGGCCTTCTCGGCTTCTGCCTGGGCGAGTTCGGCGAGAATCCGCTCGGCATTCGCCTTGGCGATCTTGGCCTTCTCGGCCGCCTCGCGGGCAGACTGGCGCTGCTGCATGATCGTCTGCTCGCGCTCGAGCGCCTCGACCTTGTTGCGTTGCAGGTCGTAGCGGCTGCGCTTGGCCGGATCCTTCAACACCTCGTAGGCGCGGCCGACTTCGGTGAAGCGCTGATTGGCCTCGGGGTCGTCGCGGTTCTGGTCGGGGTGAACGCTCTTCGCCTTCGTCCGCCAAGCCGCCTTGATTTCCTCAGCTCCCGCATTGCGCTTAACGCCGAGCACTGAATAGAGATCGCGCATCTGGGTCACCAATTGACAAAGGTCGACGCGTCTCCGCTCGTGCGGACGCGCCGGCATGAAACAACTACCGGCCTGCCATGCTCCTGGCGTACCGGTCCACAATGCGGATGATTATTGCAGCAAGAAGCTAATCAGTGGTTACGCGGTCGCAGCACTCTTGCCTTTTGCCAAGTCCGCGTGTCCGTCCGCAGCCAGGCTCAGGGCCGCCGGTCGAAGCTCATCAACTGCCATTGACCGGAGCCTGTGGTGCAGGTCTTGCCGGAGAAAGAGGCGATGCCCTCGTAGGAATGGCGAGTCGTGGAGAAGTCGCGGCACACGACGCCATTGGCCTTCTGCTCCTGGATCGTGGTCACCACGCCGGCGCTGCCGGTCGCTGCATTGGCCCAGGGCAAAGGGTTGCCGGCACGCGAAAGATCGGCGGAAGAGACGGCGTTTTGTACCGTCAGTTCGTCGGAACGGCCCTCATCGGATTTTCTTGTCGAGACGGTATGGGTGGAAATCGATCGATCGACGTCGGAGCCGAACAGGTCCATGCCGCCACCGAAGCAACCGCTGATCGGCAGTGTCGCGGCGAGAACGATGAGTAATCTGCTCTTACCCAACGGCTCGCCCTTTTTGCGCTCGTTCGACTTTGCTATGTCTCTCAATGGGCGTCCTGTCCAATGTCCAGACCTTGGGCAATATTGAAGAGTTCGGGAGCATTTGAGCCAATATGTCAGAGACTGGGTTAACAAGCGGTGACTTCACTGAGGAAAACGAACCTTTCGCGCTGTTCGGCGCATGGTTGAAGGACGCCGAGGGCTCGGAGATCAACGATCCCAATGCAGTTGCGGTTGCTACCGTTGATGAGAACGGTCTGCCCAACGTGCGCATGGTCTTGCTGAAGGAATTCGATTCCCGGGGATTTGTGTTCTACACGAATTTCGAGAGCCAGAAGGGACAGGAAATTCTCGGCCAGAAAAAGGCGGCCATGTGCTTTCATTGGAAATCGCTGCGACGGCAGGTGCGTCTGCGCGGCGAGGTCGAGGTCGTTTCGGACGAGGAGGCAGACGCCTATTATCAGTCCCGCCCGCTCGGCAGCCGCATTGGTGCATGGGCTTCGAAGCAATCGCGTCCGCTCGAGGGCCGCTTCGCACTGGAAAAATCCGTTGCCGAATACGCCGCCCGCTACGCATTGGGCAATGTTCCCCGCCCGTCCTATTGGTCCGGCTTCCGCATCAAGCCCACGTCGATCGAGTTCTGGCACGACCGCAAGTTCCGCCTGCACGACCGCATCGAATTCCGCCGCGAGACGCCGGATGCGCCGTGGCACAAGGTGCGGATGTATCCTTGAGCGGAAGTTCAGGCCGGCGCATCTGCCGCCAGCGTCCATGCGGTTGCGCGGATCAGCCGGTTAGTCGAAAGGGAATGCCGGAGGCGAGCGCCGCTACATAGCGTGGCTTCTGGTAGTAGCCGTTGAGTGAGACGCGCGGCAGAAGCAGCGGCTCGGCAAGCGCTCCATCGTCAAGGATCGCAGCCCTGGTCGTCACGGCAAGGGTGAAGCCGGCCTTGGCAGCAAGTGCGGCGATACGTTTCGATGCACTTCGTTCATCGCCGTAAGGATAGGCGAAGCTTGTCGGTCTGCGGCCGGTCAGCGCTTCGACATAGTCGGCGCTGCCGGCCAGTTCGTTCAGCGCATCCGCATCATCGAGAAAGTCCATTGCCCGGTGGCTGATCGTGTGGGCGCCGAGGCTGGCAAGCGGATGCCGCGCCAGCGTCTTCAACTCGTCCGCCGTCATCACCAGTTCGGCAACGATCGCCTCCGGGGCGATGCCGACGCTGCGCGCGGCCGCATCTAGCCTTGCGATTGCCAATGGCTCCTGCGGTCCGCAGATCCCGTCGCAGGTCAGATCGCAGACCGCCCGCTTGGCGGGGATACTCCTGATGTTGCGGGTTTTCGGACCTTCGTCGGTCTCGATCGTGAAGCGGTCGGTCGCGTTCAACAGCGCCTCGGCGGTTTCCCACCAGATCGTATGACTGCGTTCGGAAAAACCCTTGGTGACGAAGACCGTGAACGGTACATTGTGACGCTCGAAGACAGGCAGGGCATGTTCGGCATTGTCACGATAGCCGTCATCGAGGGTAAAGACGGCAAAGGGCGGTCCGTCCGAGGTGGCCGCGAGCAGACGAGGAACGTCGTCGAGCGCTGCGAATTGGTAGCCCTCGGCCTTCAACCGCCGGATCGCCGTGTCCAGGAACTCCGGTGTGATCTCGAGATGACCATTCGCATTGAGTGGCAACGACAGGTAGGGACGCACGTGATGCAGGGTGAAGATCACGCCGCGACCACGCGCCTGGCGCATCGCGCCGAGCCGATTGAGGATCTGGGATGCCTCCAGGCCGCCGGAAATCACGGCCTTGCGCAGAAAGCCTTTCAGGATCGCCTTCATCGTCCCTCCTTGGTTTTGCGGGGCAACATCATTGACCATCCCTAGCAGATGCGCGTTAAACCTTGCTGAAGGGCCGATGCGTGCTCTCTTTGATGTCTTTCTGATTGGCGCGACCCAAGGTACTCAGGCCAGAAGCCGGACCGCGCGACGGGCCGCCAGGAGGGCAGGGACGGCCCAGACCAGCGCAATGGCGAAGGTGAAGGTCAACACCCCGCGCATCGTATCGATGGATTGTGCCGTGGCAAGCCCTGCGCCATTGGCGCTGAGACCTGCAAACGCTGCGCCGAGCGCAAAGCCTGCCGATTGAAGTGTCGGCAAGAGCGCCGAAGTCTTGTCGCGCTCATGGTCCGGGGTCACATCCATCAGCATCTGGCTGAGATAACCCCAGCTCAATCCGAAGGCTGAGCCAACGATGACCTGCGCGATTGCAAGCATGGTGAAATTCACCGTCCCGATTGCGCCGGAAAGGGTCGCAAAACCCAGCACCAGCAGCATGGGCCCAAACCATATCGCGACCTGTTTTGATCGTTTGGTCCTCAGGTTAGCAACGCCGATCGCCGTAATGCTCCAACTGATCGCCATCAGTGCGCCAAGCGCGCCGGCCAACGTCGGGCGGTAGCCGAACAGATATTGCAGCGAATAGACGAGATAGACACTGCTCGTCGCCTGCGAGAGCGGCATCAGCAGGACGATCCACAACCCGAGACCGAGCGGCGACCGTGTGGAGAATGCCCCTTGCGGCAAGATCGAATCCTGCGCGCGCCGGTCGAGGCGAACGGCGCCGAGAACCATCAGCAGGGATACCGCCACCATTGCCGCCGTGACGGATATGGAGCCAGCAAGACCTGCCACCAGCATGGAAACGAGACCGGCCGAAAGCAAGGTCAGCCGCAGCGTCGGGAATTGCAGCCGCCGGCCAGCCTCGGCTCCCGCTGGCACGCGGACGACTGCGAGCAACAGGAAGAGGGCTATGAGCGGCACGTTTACGAGAAAGGCCACCCGCCAGGAAAAGGCTTCAGTCAGGGAACCGGCAAGCACAGGCCCGCCGAAAGCGGCGACCGCCCAGACGCTCGCCTCGGCCCCGAACACCTTTGGCACCAGCGCTGGCGGAAACATCTCCGGAATCAGCGCATAGCAGATGGCGGCGATGATCCCTTCGCCGATCCCTTGGCAGATCCGCCCGCACAGCACGGTGTTCATGTCGGAGGCAAGGGCAGCCGCCAGCGTTCCGACCAGGAAGACCAGGGCGGCGGCAAAGAGAATGGTCCTTGCGCCGTATCGTTGCTTGAGCAGCGCGGCGCTGGCGCCCGCCACGATCGAAGCCACCAGATAGAGGGTCACCGACCACGAGAGCAGTTCCGCCCCACCGATCTCGCCGACTGCCGTCGGCAGGACCGTGCTTACCAGAAACCCGTTGAAGGCATAAAGCGCTACCCCCATGCACAGCATGGTCGTCGTCGCGAGATAGCGCGGTGCGAGCAGTTCGATCCAGCGCCCGCTCACTGCTATATCCAATCGTTGGTCGAGAGCGCCGGCAACCAGCGTATCTGCGTCGTTCGTCGTCTCGGTCGTTGGCTCCATGACTTCATTTCCCCTGTTGGATTTCGATCATGCGGGATGCTACAACCTCAACCATTGTTGAGGTAAAGAGGCGAGGGGCCAACAAAATGCAGGGTATGACCGTCGGCGAAATAGCCAGGCGTAGCGGCGTCGCCGTGTCGGCGATCCACTTCTATGAACGCAAGGGATTGATTGCGGCGCATCGGACAGGCGGCAATCAAAGACGCTTCGATCGATCCGTACTCCGGCGCATCGCTCTCATCAAGGTGGCTCAGCAGATCGGCGTGCCCTTGTCCGAGGTATCCGATCAGCTCTCCGTCCTGCCGGCAGACCGCGCACCGGACCACGATGACTGGCACAAGATCGCCACCCGCTGGTCGGGCGAACTCAATCGCCGTATCCGCATGCTCGAGGCGATGCGCGACAGCCTCGACGGTTGCATTGGCTGCGGCTGCCTGTCCATGACGCGGTGCGCGGTGATCAACCCCGACGATCGGCTGGGCGAAGAAGGGCAGGGACCCGTAGCCCTCGCTGAAAAGAGTGGCGAAATTGGGCGGTAAGGCCGCAAGCTGCGCCCCGCTCCGCGATTGACCACCGGTGAGCGACGTCCGCACTCAAATGAGCACCCCCGGATCCAGCCTCGCGACATTTACCTTTTGTTAGGTGCGGACGTGAAACTTTTGGTTAACACTTGTGGGTCGCTCTCGCGCTTGCACGATTGTCGCCCCATTCTTGGTCTACCGAACACCCGTCTTTAGTCCTGACAGAGCCCGTCGTCGAAACGTGCGGCGCCCTGACACAGCCCTGCCGCCTTTGGAGGATGCATGAAGAAGTTGTTGATCGCGCTTTCGTTTCTCATGGCGATTGCCGCGTTTTCGACAAATGCGGCCGCTGGAAGCGCTCAGCTTCTCCTCGACGCCCGTACCGGCGAGGTCCTGGCCTCGGAAAATGCCGACAGCCTCAATCACCCGGCCTCGCTGACGAAAATGATGACGCTGTACATGGCATTCGATGCGATTCGTCGCGGCAAATTGTCCTGGGACAGCCCCGTGCCGTTTTCCAAATATGCTGCGGCCCGTCCGCCGACCAAGCTTCAGGTCAAGGCCGGTGACTCGATCACCGTCAAGGAGGCCGTACTGGCGATGATCGTCAGGTCTGCCAATGACGCCGCCGCCGCCATGGCGGAGAAAATCGGTGGCACCGAAAGCCAGTTTGCCGCGATGATGACGCAGAAGGCGCGCTCGCTCGGAATGTCGAATACGACCTTCGTAAATGCCTCCGGTCTGCCGGACGTCCGCCAGATTTCCACCGCGCGCGACATGTCAACCCTCGGCGTCGTGCTGCTGCGCGACTTCCCCGAGGAGTACAAGCTGTTCAACACCAAGAGCTTCACGTTTCGCGGGCGCACCATCAAGGGCCATAACAACCTGATGTACCGCTACAAGGGCATGGACGGCATCAAGACCGGCTACACCAATGCCTCCGGCTTCAACCTGGTCAGCGCCGTTCGGGACGGCAATCGCCGGGTGATCGGCGTGGTGATGGGCGGACGCTCGGCGGCAAGTCGCGACAAGATCATGGAGAAGCTGATTTCCGGCAATATCGCCAAGGCATCGGGCGGTACCCGTCTCCTTGCCAGCAACTCGACCCGCGTCGGCATGGATTTGGCCCGGCTTGGTGATAATGTGCCGGTTCCAGCGCCGCGTCAGGATGCACTGGCCGCTGTGATCGGCCTGGCAAGCGCAAGTCCGGTCGCCGCATCGACGCTCGGCACGGCCTATGCCAAACCTGTCGAAGCCGCTGCTGCCGCAGTGTCGAGCGATGATGCCGCCCTTGTGCCGGAGACCGAAATCCCGCTGGCGGAGCCCGCAGCCGCAGCCGCAGCCGTCAAGGGAGGTGGCTGGCAGATCCAGATCGCCGCCGCATCCAGCGCCCAGTTGGCAATGGAACTACTGGCCGATGCCAAGGCCAAGGTCGGCGGCGCGCTGGGTAACCGCGACACCTATACCGAAGCCGTGACCCGCGACGGCTCGACCTTCTATCGGGCCCGCTTCACAGGTTTTGCCAGCAAGGCAGAGGCGCGCTCTGCCTGCAACCTGCTGGTCAAGAACCGCTACGATTGCGTGCTGATGCCGGCCCGGGGGTAGCGAGCTGTCTGCTCGGCAGTGAGCCGGGCAGGATCTTCCCTTCGGTTCAGGGGGCCCACAAGGCCGGCCGCATCCAGAAGGCGGGAAGCTTCAGGGCGCCGCCGCGCGCCGGGCGGGTCTCCTCCAGGATGGGCGATTGCCATGCGTCCTGCCATTCTGCCGGCAGCGGGTAGGGCGGCTCTATCCGTTTTTCCGTCTCGAAGCCGAAACGGCCATAGTATCGGGGATCGCCGAGAACCAGCACCCGTGCGACGGAGCGCGCTTTGAGCCGGCCCAATCCTTCTGCAACCAGCGCCTTGCCGAACCCCTGCTTTTGCATGGCGGAGGCCACGGCGAGCGGGGCGAGGAGAGCCATATTGGCAGGCCCGCCATCTATGCCGCACAGCGTGAAAGCGATGTGCCCGACCAGTCGGTGTCCGGCAATTGCCACAAGCAAAATGACAGCGTCCTCGCCCGACCGATGCAGATCCTCCACCAGAGAAAGCAGATCCTCCTCCGGAAAGGCATCCGGATAGAGTTGCAGAAGCGAATCCAGATCGGACGTCCGGGCCGCGCGAATCTCGATCTCGTTTTCCATGTCGCGCCGTCTGTCCCTTATGCCTGCGCGGCTGGCCGCAGCCTCAAGCCCTGGTCCCGCCCACCGTCACCTGGTCCATCCTCAGATGCGGCTGGCCGACGCCGACCGGCACCCATTGGCCGGCCTTGCCGCAATTGCCGATGCCCTTGTCGAGCGCCATGTCGTTGCCGACCATGGAGATGCGCTTCATCGCGTCGGGTCCGTTGCCGATCAGCATGGCGCCCTTGACCGGCGCGCCGATCTTGCCGTCCTCGATCATGTAGGCCTCGGTGCAGCCGAAGACGAACTTGCCCGACGTGATGTCGACCTGGCCGCCGCCGAAGGAGACGGCATAGATGCCGCGCTTCACCGAGGCGATGATCTCTTCCGGGCTCTTGTCGCCGGACAGCATGTAGGTATTGGTCATGCGCGGCATCGGCTGGTGCGAATAACCCTGGCGGCGCCCGTTGCCGGTGGCCTTCATCCCCATCAGCCGGGCATTTTGCCGGTCCTGCATATAGCCGACAAGGCGGCCATTCTCGATCAACACGTTGTAGCCCGAAGGGGTGCCTTCGTCGTCGATGGTGATCGAACCGCGCCGCGCGTCGATCGTGCCGTCATCGACCACGGTGACGCCGGGGGCGGCGACCATTTCGCCCATCAGCCCGGCGAAGGCCGAGGTCTTCTTGCGGTTGAAGTCACCTTCCAGCCCATGGCCGACCGCCTCGTGCAGCATGACGCCCGGCCAGCCATTGCCAAGCACCACGTCCATGGTGCCGGCCGGCGCGTCGATCGCCTCGAGATTGACCAGTGCCTGGCGCAGCGCCTCGTCGGCGCCATGCTGCCAGCTCTCCTGCGTGAGGAAGTCGGAAAAGGCCATGCGGCCGCCGGTGCCATAGGTGCCGCTTTCCTGTCGGTCTCCCTTGCCGGCGATGACGGAAATGTTGATCCGTGTCATCGGCCGGATGTCGCGCACCCGGTGGCCGTCGGCGCGCAGGATCTCCACCACCTGCCAGCTTGCGGCGATCGAGGCGGTGACCTGGCGCACGGTGTCGCCCTTGCCGCGCAGATAGGCGTCGATTTCGGCAAGCAGCTTGACCTTCTCCTCGAAGGAGGGCGCGCCGATCGGATTGCCTTCGCCATAGAGCTTGGCATTGGTGCGCTGGGGCGCGCTGGCATAGGAGCCGGAATAGCCATGGGTGACGGCGCCGACCGCGTCTGCTGCGCGGGAAAGGGCGGAAAGCGACAGCTCTCCCGCATGCGCATAGCCGATGGCTTCACCCGCAACCGCCCTCAGGCCGAAGCCCTGATCGGTGTTGAAACTACCGCCCTTGAGTCGGCCATTGTCGAAGCTCAGTGATTCTGCCTGAGCATGTTCGACGAACAACTCCCCGTCGTCGGCGCCGGCGAGTGCTTTTGACACATGCTGACGCAGCGTCATTTCGTCGCAGTCGAACAGGCCGAGAAGGTCGTGGGTCATGAAAATCTCCTTGCGATGGTCGCCCCGATGTAGGCGCATTGCGACCCGCCGACAAGGTTCGACCGGAGCCATGGCCCCGGTCGCGCATCACTTTATGGAGAAGGCGGCGGATGTTTCAGGGCAGCGTGTCGTAGCCCTCGGCGAAGCCGGCAAGCTCGATTGGAATCCCGACCCGGTCCTGGTCGGCCGACTCACGCAGCGCAAAGACGGCATTCTTGCCGGCGCGCAGGATCTTCATCAGATCATCATCGATCTCGACCTCGACATAGCAGCCCTCGGAAAAGCAGCGG
Organism: Rhizobiaceae bacterium UBA1291; assembly: GCA_002307905.1. Lineage (GTDB taxonomy): Bacteria > Pseudomonadota > Alphaproteobacteria > Rhizobiales > Rhizobiaceae > Allorhizobium. The sequence continues at coordinate 11,811 of DBUL01000007.1, read as the reverse complement.
GTGAAATAGGCGCGGCCGATATTGTTGCCGTCGACATAGAGTTCCATGCCGTCCTTCAGCAGAACGCCGAGCGGAGCCAGAATGCGCAGGATCTTGGCCTTGCGGTCCGCCGTCTTGAGAACCACCACGGACAAGCCCACTTCGGGCCGGTCTTCGGCGATCACGTTCTGCATCAGCGCGCATTGCTCAGCGGAGGCGCCGGCCGGCGTATCGCAGATTACCGACCACGCGCCGTGGTTGGAGCGGATGGTTCCGGGCTGCTGCTGCTGGGCTCCGGCTGGGGCGACGAGCGCGGCAATAGCGACGGCGCTTGCGATCAGGCCCGACCGGTAAAGTCTAGGAAGACCCATGGGTACCTCTGGAAATCGAATCATCCCTGACATTCATGGCGTCCGGGCGGGAAAAATGAAAGCCCTGCGTCCGTGTTTTCCAAGCGAGTGAGGCTTAATTGCGGCCGGCCTTGTCGCCAGGCCGGCCAGCCTGGACGCGCAGGCTGGATTGGCAGTGGATGGTTCGCGAGCGAAATTGATGAAGCGCAAAAATGCCGTAGGGGCATTTGGCCGGACGTATTGCGAATGCGGCCAATCTGTGATTTTAAACGCTCATGATAGCATGAATTTCGCGTTATGATTTGATGTGGATCAAACGCTTGGGGAGAAACATCGTGATGAAGAGAGCTTTTGCAGCATCGGCCGCCGCGGCCTGTCTGCTTTTCGCTTCCGGCAGCTTTGCGGACCAGCCGATCGACTGGCAGATGGGTTTGCAGCCGGCGGCAACGTCGATCATGGAGCAGATTCGCTGGTTCGAGCAATACACCCTGTGGTTCATCGTCCCGATCACGGTCTTCGTCCTGCTGCTGCTCATTGTCGTGGCCGTGCGATTCCGTGCCGCCTCCAATCCGGTGCCGTCGAAGACCAGCCACAATACAGCGATTGAAATCGTCTGGACGGTCGCTCCGGTTCTGATCCTGCTGTTCTTCGCGATCCCGTCCTTCAATCTGCTCTCGGCACAGCTGACGCAGCCGGAAAATCCGGATGTGACGATCAAGGCCACCGCAACCCAGTGGCAGTGGAATTACGAGTATGACGGCGAGGCCGAACTGTCTTTCGACAGCTACATGCTCAAGGAAGATGAGCGGGCTGCTGCCGGCAAGGAAGACAAGGGGATCTACCCCCGCCTTCTCGCCGTCGACAATGAAATGGTCGTTCCTGTCGGCAAGTCTGTTCGCCTGCTCGTGACTGCCGCTCCGACCGACGTCATCCATGCCTTCGCCATGCCCGCCTTCGGGGTCAAGATCGATGCCGTCCCGGGTCGCCTGAACGAAACCTGGTTCAAGGCAGACCGCGAAGGACTGTTCTACGGCCAGTGTTCCGAACTCTGCGGCAAGGATCATGCTTATATGCCGATCGCCATCCGCGTCGTCTCTGAAGAGCGCTATGCCGCATGGCTGCAGGCCGCCGAATCCGATCTGGAGGGTGCCAACCGGGCCCTGATGGCCGCAGTCGACGGTGCGGATACGTCCGTGCGGCTCGCTGAAAACGTTTCGAATTAAGGAAGAGGAGTGCGGACAATGGCTGGACCTGTTGCCCACGACGATCACGCCCACGGTCAAGGCGCGCATCATGACGACCATCATGACCACAAGCCCGGTTTCTTCACCCGCTGGTTCTTCTCGACCAACCATAAGGACATCGGCACCCTCTACCTGATCTTCGCGATCTTCGCCGGTCTCATTGGCGGTGCGCTCTCGGTTGCCATGCGCATGGAGTTGCAGGAGCCTGGCATCCAGATTTTCCACGGTCTCGCCTCGATCGTCTATGGCTTCGAGGGTGATGCTGCCATCGACGGCGGCAAGCACATGTACAACGTGTTCACCACCGCGCACGCACTGATCATGATCTTCTTCATGGTCATGCCGGCGCTGATCGGCGGCTTTGCCAACTGGATGATCCCGATCATGATCGGTGCGCCGGACATGGCCTTCCCGCGCCTGAACAATATTTCCTTCTGGCTGGTCATTCCGGCCTTCCTGCTGCTGGTGCTGTCGATGTTCGTCGAGGGCCCGTCGGGTGCCTATGGTGTCGGCGGTGGCTGGACGCTCTATCCGCCTCTGGCGACCTCAGGCCAACCCGGCCCGGCCGTCGACCTGGCGATCTTGTCGATCCACATTGCCGGTGCATCGTCGATCCTCGGTGCGATCAACTTCATCACCACGATCCTCAACATGCGCGCTCCGGGCATGACGCTGCACAAGATGCCGCTGTTTGCCTGGTCCGTTCTCGTCACTGCATTCCTGCTGCTGCTCTCGCTGCCGGTTCTGGCAGGTGGCATCACCATGTTGCTGACCGACCGCAATTTCGGCACGACCTTCTTCGCGCCGGAAGGTGGCGGCGACCCGATCCTGTTCCAGCACCTGTTCTGGTTCTTCGGTCACCCGGAAGTGTACATCCTGATTCTGCCCGGCTTCGGCATCATCAGCCACATCGTCTCGACCTTCTCGAAGAAGCCGGTTTTCGGCTACCTCGGCATGGCCTATGCCATGGTCGCGATCGGTGCGGTCGGCTTCATCGTCTGGGCCCACCACATGTACACGGTCGGCCTGTCGCTCGCAGCGCAGCGCTACTTCCTCTTCGCCACCATGGTCATCGCGGTGCCGACCGGCATCAAAATCTTCTCGTGGATCGCGACGATGTGGGGCGGTTCGCTGTCCTTCCGCACGCCCATGGTCTGGGCGATCGGCTTCATCTTCCTGTTCACCGTCGGTGGCGTCACCGGCGTGCAGCTGGCAAACGCCGGTCTCGACCGTTCGCTGCACGACACCTACTACGTGGTGGCTCACTTCCACTATGTTCTGTCGCTCGGCGCCGTGTTCGCGATCTTCGCTGCCTGGTACTACTGGTTCCCGAAGATGACCGGCTACATGTATTCGGAATTCCTCGGCAAGCTGCACTTCTGGGTGATGTTCATCGGCGTCAACATGGTGTTCTTCCCGCAGCACTTCCTCGGGTTGGCCGGCATGCCGCGTCGTTACATCGACTATCCGGACGCCTTTGCCGGCTGGAACTATGTGTCCTCGATCGGCTCCTACCTCTCGGCCTTCGCCGTGCTGATCTTCCTGGCCAGCGTCTTCGAAGCCTTCGCCAAGAAGCGCATCGCCGGCAACAACCCGTGGGGTGAGGGTGCGACCACGCTCGAGTGGCAGCTCTCGTCGCCTCCGCCGTTCCACCAGTGGGAACAGCTGCCGCGCATCAAGTAAGCGCAGCGGTCAATCAATTGCGGGTGCCGCGCTCTTTCAAAGGGCGCGGCACACGAAAACGACGCAAAGCATGGAACGCAGATAATGACGGTTATCGATAGTCGCGACATCACCGGGCTCGAAGGCGAAGTCCGCCTTTCGGAGGCTAGTGCGCGCGATTTCTTCGCGCTCTTGAAGCCGCGTGTCATGTCACTGGTCGTCTTTACCGCCTTTGCCGGCCTGGTGCTGGCGCCGGGCGACATCAATCCCGTTCTCGGCTTCATCGCCATTTTGTGCATCGCGGTCGGTGCCGGTGCCTCCGGCGCGCTCAACATGTGGTACGACGCCGACATCGACGCCGTCATGAGCCGCACTGCGACGCGCCCCATTCCCGCCGGCCGCATCACACCCACCGAGGCGCTCGCCTTCGGTCTGGTTCTTTCAGTCTTTTCGGTTTCCATCCTCGGCCTCACCGTCAACTGGTTCGCCGCCGGATTGCTCGCCTTCACCATCTTTTTCTACGCCGTCGTCTACACGATGTGGCTGAAGCGCTCGACGCCGCAGAACATCGTCATTGGCGGTGCTGCCGGCGCTTTCCCGCCCATGGTTGGCTGGGCCTGCGTCACAGGTGGCGTGTCGCTCGACAGCATCGTGCTGTTCCTGATCATCTTCTTGTGGACACCGGCGCATTTCTGGGCGCTCGCCTTGTTCAAGATGCGCGACTACGGTTCCGTGGGCGTGCCCATGCTGCCGAACGTATCCGGCGAGCGCGTCACCAAGCACCAGATCGCGCTTTATGCCGTGCTGACGGCCGCCGTCGGCGTCGTGCCGACCATCACTGGTCTTTCGTCGCTTTACTACGGCCTGTTTGCCGGGGCTCTCGGCGTCTATCTCGTCATCTGTTCCGTCGCTGTCTGGCGCATGCCGGACGGCGACGAGAAGATGGTGCCGGCCAAGAAGCTGTTCGCTTATTCGATTGTCTATCTGTTCGCGATTTTTTCGGCCCTATTGGTCGATCATTACGTCGCGACCCTCGCGACGCATTTCGGAGGTGCCGCCTGATGGAAACCATCAAGCTGAATGATGCGCAGAAAAAGTCACGCCGCGGCCGCAATATCGCGCTCGGTGTCGTTCTTGCCGCGCTTGTCGCCATTTTTTATGTCGTGACGCTGGTCAAGTTCGGCGCCGTCGGCAATTAAAAGAGGACAGAGGATCAAGGCGATGACGAACGAGCAGATGAAAGCAAAGCCGCGCAGCAACTCGACGATTCTCGTCGCCTGTGTTGCTTTCGTTGGCTGCATGCTCGGCGTATCATTCGCGTCCGTGCCGCTCTATCAACTCTTCTGCCAGGTGACCGGCTACAACGGCACGACCCAGCGCGTCGATCAGGTATCGGACGTGGTCCTCGACAAGTCTATCAAGGTCACCTTCGACGCCAACGTCTCGTCGGGGTTGAACTGGGAGTTCAAGCCGGTCGAGCGCTCGATCACGCCGAAGATCGGCGAGACGGTCCAGATCAGCTACACGGCGACCAACCGTGCATCCGTTCCAACGTCCGGCCAGGCGATCTTCAACGTTACGCCGATGGAAGCGGCGGCCTATTTCAACAAGGTCGAATGCTTCTGCTTCACGGAAACCGAGCTGAAACCCGGCGAAAGCCTGGAAATGCCGGTGGTCTTCTTCATCGATCCGGCCATTGTCGAGGCCGCCGAGACGAAGGACATCGGGACGATTACGCTGTCCTACACCTTCTATCCGCATCAGGGGGAGAAGCCTGTGGCCTCGTTGCCGCAGCAGGGGGACAAGGAACAGCCAAAACTGTGAGAGGAGAGGTCCGGTACGCCGGGCTTCATGGAAATTTGACATTCGGGGATTGCTGACATGGCCGAAGCGCATCAGAAGAATCACGACTACCACATTATCGATCCGAGCCCGTGGCCGCTTCTGGCCTCGATCGGCGCGTTCCTCCTCGCCTTCGGCGGCGTCGGCTACATGCGCTACATCAACGGTGGCTCTTTCGAGATGTTCGGTCTCGAACTGGCCAATCCGTGGCTATTCTATATCGGCCTGGCGATCGTCCTCTACACGATGATCGGCTGGTGGGCGGATACCATCAAGGAAGCCCACGAGGGACACCACACGCGCGTCGTGTCGCTGCACCTGCGTTACGGCATGATCATGTTCATCGCTTCCGAAGTGATGTTCTTCGTCGCATGGTTCTGGGCCTTCTTCGACGCCAGCCTGTTCGCCAACGAGGCGATCCAGGCGAGCCGCGTCGAATTTACCGGGGGCCAGTGGCCGCCGCAGGGCATCGAGGTCCTCGATCCCTGGCACCTGCCGCTCTACAACACCATCATCCTGCTGCTGTCGGGAACGACGCTCACCTGGGCCCACCATGCTATTTTGCATGATGACCGCAAGGGGCTGGTCAACGGTCTGGCACTGACCGTAGTGCTCGGCATCATCTTCTCGATCGTTCAGGCCTACGAATATGCCCATGCTCCGTTCGGCTTCACGGATAGCATCTACGGCGCGACCTTCTTCATGGCGACCGGCTTCCACGGTTTCCACGTGCTTGTGGGCACGATCTTCCTGATCGTCTGCCTGCTGCGGGCGATGAAGGGCGACTTCACCTCCAAGCAGCATTTCGGTCTCGAAGCTGCTGCCTGGTACTGGCACTTCGTCGACGTGGTCTGGCTGTTCCTGTTCTTTACCATCTATGTCTGGGGCGGCTGGGGTGCGCCGATCGCCTAATGACCGTGGCGAAAAATCACTGAAAAGGGCGGCGCCTCGCGGTGCCGCTTTTTTTATGGCTCGGCCCTGTGCGATGTCGGAACCAATCGACGCATTTGCGGTTTGCCGATCGCGGCGTATAAGCCAGGGGAGGAATGTTGGGCCGGCGGCACAAGGTCGTCCGATGCGCAGCTGAAAGGAAGTTCATGAACGAGGACAATGCTCATTTCGCGCCGGTCGATCCGGTCAGGGCGGGACTGTCCGCCTCTTGCCCGCGATGCGGTCAAGGTCGACTGTTCGACGGCTTTTCGACCATCAAGCCATGCTGCAGCAATTGCGGCCTCGACTATTCCTTCGCCGATTCCGGCGACGGTCCGGCAATCTTCGTCATCCTGCTGGCCGACTTTCTTGTCGTCGGTCTCGCGGTCTGGACCGAACTCACCTACCAGCCGCCGGTCTGGCTGCATTTCGTCCTGTTCGGCCCGATGGCGATTATCGTCTCACTCTGGCTATTGCGCACCATCAAGTCGCTGCTGATCGCCCTGCAATACAAGAACAGGGCCTCCCAGGGGACGATCGACCGTGGTTGAGCAAGCGCGGCGCGGCCCTGTCCGGCTCGTCTTTACAGTCGTGGCGGTTGCCGTCGCAATGGCGATCCTGCTGTCGCTCGGCACCTGGCAGGTCAAACGCCTTTACTGGAAAGAGGCGCTCATCGCCGACATCGAGGAACGCCGCAACGCCGCGCCGCTCGATCTCGCCGGCATCGAGGGGATCCTGGCGAAGGGCGGTGATGTCGACTACCGGGCAGCCGAAGCGGAGGGTACCTACCTTAATGACAAGGAGCGCCATTTCCTCGCCACCTTCCGCGGCCGCGCCGGCTTCTACGTCTACACGCCGCTCGAACTTGCCGATGGCCGTTACCTCTTCGTCAACCGCGGGTTCGTGCCCTATGAACTGAAGGAACCGGCGAAGCGCCCCGAGGGATTGCTGGACGGTCCGCAAACGGTGGAGGGGCTGGCCCGCGCCCGATTGAGCGAAAAGCCGTCCTCCATGGTGCCGGACAATGACGAAGGCCAGAACATCTTCTACTGGAAGGACCTCGACCGGATGGCCGCGAGCACGGGTCTCGCTGCCGACAAGGTCCTGCCCTTCTTCCTCGATGCCGACGCCACCCCTGTGCCCGGCGGCATGCCGGAGGGCGGCGTGACCGAGATCGCCCTGCCCAACAGCCACCTGCAATATGCGATGACCTGGTACGGCCTGGCGTTGGCACTGGCCGGCGTCGTTATCTACGCCGTGTTTCGCCGCAAGGCCTGACGTCGCCGAGCGGGGCAGGTTGCGGGCCACGTCTCTCAACGATTGGTTCTGGAATAAAAACGCGCCGGTTGCGCCTCGAGGAGAGCCCGATGAAGACCTTTGCCGATCTGCTGGTCGCCCTGGTGGCGCTGGAGCATGTCTATATCCTGGTGCTGGAGATGTTCCTGTGGACCAAGCCCGCCGGCCTGAAAGCCTTCGGCATGAAGCCGCCGCAGGCCGAGGCGACCAGAGTGCTCGCCGCCAACCAGGGCCTCTATAACGGCTTCCTGGCGCTCGGCCTGTTTTGGGCCCTCAGCCAGGCGAACCCCGATTTTGCCTTCCAGCTGAAGCTGTTTTTCCTTGGCTGTGTCTTCGTCGCCGGCCTATATGGAAGCGTGACAGCATCGCGGAAGATCCTCTACATCCAGGCGCTTCCTGCCGTGCTCGCGTTGATCCTGGTATTGCTGGCTGGCTGACGATGAATGTAACCGTGTCCCGACCACCTCTGACGATCCGCCTGTGCGGCCCGCGCGGCTTCTGCGCCGGCGTCGACCGCGCCATCCAGATCGTCGTGCTGGCGCTCAAGGGTTTTGGCGCTCCGGTCTATGTCCGCCACGAGATCGTCCACAATCGCTATGTGGTCGAAGGGCTGGAGGCGAAAGGCGCGGTCTTTGTCGAGGAACTGGACGAGATCCCCGCCGAGCATCGCGAGAAGCCGGTCGTCTTCTCCGCCCATGGCGTACCGAAATCCGTTCCGGCGGACGCGGAGGCCCGCAATCTATTCTATCTCGATGCAACGTGCCCGCTCGTCTCGAAGGTGCACAAGCAGGCCATGCGCCACCAGCGCCTCGGCCGTCATGTCGTCTTGATCGGCCATGCCGGCCATCCGGAAGTGATCGGCACCATGGGGCAATTGCCGGAAGGCGCGGTGTCGCTGATCGAGACGATCGAGGACGCCGACCTCTACGAGCCGCTTGATGCCGACAATCTCGGCTATGTCACCCAGACAACGCTTTCGGTCGACGATACCGCAGGTGTGATCAAACGGTTGCAGGAGCGCTTCCCCAACCTGACCGCGCCCTCGGCCGACAGCATCTGCTATGCGACCACCAACCGCCAGGAGGCGGTCAAGCAGGCCGCGCCCGGCTGCGACCTGTTCATCATCGTCGGCGCGCCCAATTCGTCCAACTCCAAGCGCCTCGTCGAAGTGGCGCTGAAGGCCGGCGCCAAACGCTCGCTGCTGGTGCAGCGCGCCTCGGAGATCGACTGGGACGATATCGGCCCGATCGGCACACTTGGCCTCTCCGCCGGCGCATCCGCCCCTGAGGTGATCGTCAACGAGATCATCGAAGCCTTCAAGGCCCGCTACGACGCAACGATCGAGCTTGCCGAATTCTCGATCGAAAACGAGCACTTCCTCGTCAACCGCGAACTGCGCGACATCGAACTCACCCACGCCGACATGGCCTGGGTGAATGGGTGAGGAACGGTCGGGCGAAGCCCGAGCAATCGATCCCGCGAATCGATTGCAGTGACGAACGCCCGGAGCCTGAAGCGACGGGCCGGGATACGTTTCCTCATATATCCCGCTCGGCACACTGAAGAGCATTGAGAAGCGGTCCGGCTTGAAATTGAGGTGAAGCATGCAAAACTACATCGGCTTGATCCACAAGGACGCAGACAGTGATTTCGGCGTGTCCTACCCGATTTTCCGGGCGTCGTGACGGCGGGAACCGATCTCGATGATGCGCGACTCATGGTAGAAGAAGCTTTGGCCCTGCATGTCGAAGGCATGATCGAGGATGGAGATGCCATCCCTGAACCCTCCTCACTTGAGGCGATCATGAGCGATCCGGAAAACAAGGCGGCCGTCGCCGTGCTCATTCCCCTGAAGTCTGCGGCAAAGAAGGCCGTGCGGCTGAACATCACGCTGCCGGAGGATGTCTTGCGAGAAATTGACACCTATGCGGAAGCCCATGGGCTGACACGGTCGGGTTTTCTCGCCCAGGCTGCTTTGCGCCAGACGAGAGGCGACGACAATCCCGGCAGCATTCGCGGCTATGCCCATTCCGCCTAGCCCACGCCTCCAAGCACCCCCACGCCAAACCACCCCATTTCCTGTGCCCATTTCTCCCTCGGCACTGGCACTCCGTTTCCCCTCGCTGTATGGCTTGCGCTATCATCGGCGGCATAACGAACGCAGCGCGGGAATCTTTAACGTGGCAGTCTATACCGACATCAACGAAGTCGATCTCAAGGCCTTTCTACAGCAGTATGAGACCGGTGAACTGCTGTCCTACAAGGGCATTGCCGAGGGTGTGGAGAACTCCAACTTCCTGCTGCACACGTCGAAGGCGCCGCTGATCCTGACGCTCTATGAAAAGCGGGTGGAAAAGAACGACCTGCCGTTCTTCCTCGGCCTCATGCATCATCTCGCCGATCGCGGCCTCAACTGCCCTCTACCCCTGCCGCGCAAGGACGGCGCGCTGCTCGGCGAGCTTTCCGGCCGGCCGGCGGCGCTCATTTCCTTTCTGGAGGGCATGTGGCTGCGCAAGCCCGAGGCCAGGCATTGCCGCGAAGTGGGCAAGGCGCTTGCCGCCATGCATGTGGCGGGGGAGGGCTTTGACCTCAAGCGCCCCAATGCGCTGTCGCTCGAAGGATGGAAGACGCTGTGGGCAAAGTCGAAGGACCGTGCCGACGAGGTCGAGACCGGGCTCGGGGCCNNGGCGAGCTTGCCGTCCTCGGCCAGCATTGGCCGAAGAACCTGCCGCAAGGTGTCATCCATGCCGACCTGTTCCCCGACAATGTCTTCTTCCTCGGCGACGAACTGTCGGGCCTGATCGACTTCTATTTCGCCTGCAACGACTTCCTCGCCTATGACCTGTCGATCTGCCTCAATGCCTGGTGCTTCGAGAAGGACGGCGCCTACAACGTCACCAAGGGCATGGCGATGATCGAGGGTTACCAGCAGGTCCGCCCGCTCGGCATTGCCGAGATCGAGGCCTTGCCGATCCTGTGCCGCGGCTCGGCGCTGCGCTTCTTCCTCACCCGCTTGTACGACTGGCTGACGACACCGGCAGGCGCGCTGGTGGTCAAGAAGGACCCGCTTGAATATCTGAAGAAGCTGCGCTTCCACCGTCAGGTGAGATCGAGCGTCGAATATGGGCTCACCCTATGAAGCATGTGGATATTTACACCGACGGCGCCTGTTCCGGCAATCCCGGTCCCGGCGGCTGGGGCGCCGTCCTGCGCTATGGCGA
>DBUL01000007.1:400-1249 GCA_002307905.1 Rhizobiaceae bacterium UBA1291 | reverse complement strand
GATGGCGGCGATTTCGGCGCTGTCCGCCCTGAAGACCCCGTGCGAGATCGATCTCTACACGGACAGCAAATATGTGATGGACGGCATTTCCAAGTGGATCTTCGGCTGGAAGAAGAACGGCTGGAGGACGGCGGACAAGAAGCCAGTCAAGAACGGCGAACTCTGGCAACAGCTCGATGCCGCCAACCAGAGCCACAAGGTCAAGNNTCAAGAAGCCCAATCTCGGGCGAGCGCTGCTGCAGGGCAGGTAAGGGCCGGCCCATCGCGGCGGACGGCGTCGCTTTCCCGCCTTGCCATCTCGCCCGTTGGCCCTATTCTGCGCCAACAAAAAGACCACACAGGGAGAGACACACCATGATCCAGCACTGCGTGTTCCTGCGCTTCAAGGCGGCAACGTCGGAGGCCGAGAAGCAGGCGATCTATGAGGGAATTACGGCTCTGAAGGACGTGGTACCGGGCATGCTGGAGGTCAAGTTTGGCCCCAACGTCTCGCCCGAAGGTCTGAACGGCGGCTATCTCGACGGTTTCATCATCACCTTCGAGGACGCCATGGTGCGCGATTACTACCTCAAGCACCCCGACCACATCGCGGTCGGCGACCGCATCGTCAATGCGACCGACGGCGGGCTCTCGGGCGTGCTTGTGTTCGACATGGAAATCTGAAACGACAAAGGCGGCGGATCGCTCCGCCGCCTCATGAAGTTCCGGGCGCGACCCTCAGAGCTGCTCGATCATCGCCGCTGCTGCTGAAACCGTCGCCTGGCCGGGGTTTTCCTCGACGTTGAGCGACTTCACCACGCCGTCGTCGACCAGCATCGAATAGCGCTTCGAGCGGACGCCGAGTCCACG
>DBUL01000007.1:0-305 GCA_002307905.1 Rhizobiaceae bacterium UBA1291 | reverse complement strand
GCAGGTCGGGGTAAAGGCGCCCGGCACCGCGAACAGAACGACCCGCTTGCCTTTGAACAGATCGTCGGTCGAAAGCTCTACCGCACCGTCTGTCGTTTTTTCCTTGAATGTGGCCTGGGGCAGACGTTCGCCGATTGCGATGGTCATTGAATTCTCCTCGCTGGTTTCGGGCGGGCCGGGTTCGGTCCGCCGTTCGCAGCGGAATATAGATTGACGCTAGTCAAAGGCAAGACCGGTTTCCATCGCCCGCCCGCCTTGACCAGCAGACCCCAACGCTTGCCGTGGATGTCGTACTTGCGCGGCAG
>DBUL01000005.1:1414-32888 GCA_002307905.1 Rhizobiaceae bacterium UBA1291 | reverse complement strand
GGTGCTGATCATTGCCTGCCCTTGTGCGCTAGGTCTCGCGACACCCATCTCCATCACCACGGCGGCGGGACGTGGTGCGCAGGCTGGCGTGCTGATCAAGGACGCCGAAGCGCTGGAACGCATGGCGGCTGTCGATACGCTCATCGTTGACAAGACCGGGACGCTGACCATGGGCAAGCCGAAGCTGACGGATATCTTTACCCTGGTAGATTTGCCAGAGACGGACCTTCTGTCGCTTGCCGCAGCGTTGGAGCGCGGTTCGGAACACCCGCTCGCCGAAGCGATCGTTGAGGGAGCCGCAGGGCAGGGTGCCGAGCGTCAGGAGGCAGAGGATTTCGAGGCGGTCACTGGCAAGGGCGTGCGCGGCAGGATCGGCGGACGCGCGGTGGCGCTCGGCAATGCTGCGATGATGCGTGAGATGCATCTGGACACGGCGCAGGCCGAAGCAAGGGCCAATAGTTTGCGCGCGGAGGGAAAGACGGCGATGTTCATCGCCGTCGATGGTGCGCTTGCCGGCATCGTGGCGGTGGCCGATCCGATCAAGGAGTCGACGGCACAGGCGATCAGGGAACTTCACGGCCAGGGGCTGCGTGTCATCATGGCGACGGGCGATAACGAACGCACGGCGCAGGCGGTGGCGTTCAAGCTCGGGATCGACGAAGTGCGTGCGGGTGTCCTGCCTGAGGCCAAGAAAGACCTGATCGACCAGTTGCGTCGCGATGGCCATAAGATCGCGATGGCGGGCGACGGCGTGAACGACGCCCCCGCACTCGCCGCCGCCGATGTCGGTATTGCTATGGGAACAGGCGCGGATGTCGCAATGGAAAGCGCTGGGATTACGTTGTTGGGAGGCGATCTGATGGGTATCGTGCGAGCACGCAAGCTGGCTCGTGCGACCCTGCTTAACATCAAGCAGAACCTGTTTTTCGCCTTCGCCTACAATGCGCTTGGCGTCCCGATCGCAGCAGGGCTACTTTACCCCGTCACCGGCCTTTTGCTCTCGCCCATGATCGCGGCGGCGGCGATGAGCCTGTCTTCTGTCTCGGTGATTGCGAATGCCCTGAGGCTCAGGCGGGTCGATCTTTGACCACGACCATTGGCGCAAACTGCTGCGCAAACCAATGCAACATCCAACTTGGAAGGAAACCAGATGACCCAAGATAATCTCGCGCGCCGCGCGATCCTCATCGGCGCAACTGCGTTGTTGGCGGCATCGCCCCTGCGGGCGCTGGCGCAAGGCACCAAAACGGCCGTCCATGTGCTGAAGGACCCGGACTGTGGCTGCTGCTCGTCCTGGATTGAGATACTCGAAAACGACGGCTTCGCAGTTACGACAGAGCCCAGGGCCGGGGACCTGCTCATGCGTTATAAGCTGGACCACGGCATCCCGCAGGAGATGGCCTCTTGTCACACTGCGCGTGTCGAGGGCTATGTGATCGAAGGCCACGTTCCCGCGAGCGATATCCGTCGTCTGCTTGATCAACGCCCGGATGCCGTCGGCCTCGCCGTACCCGGTATGCCTTACGGCTCGCCTGGTATGGGGCCGGAATCCGAGCGCGAAGCCTATGACGTGTTCCTGATCAAAGAGGATGGCAGTACGTCCGTCTTTACTCATTACTCCGCAGCGTGAGCGACCGGCAAGTCAAGATTCGCCGTGTGCCGCGATGCGGAAACCGAGTCTGGACGGGGCGTCGGTTCAATCCGATCGTGTCCCAGGGGGTGGTGGTGTTGACAGGGTGGCCATCAGTGTTTTCCGGTAGGACCGGTTTGTTCACCGGTCCCTACAGTCGTCCCATCCTCTGGCAATGAGGATAGTGGGAGAGTCGCCAAGCAGCGAACCTTCAGACCATTGCGAAGAGGACGGCCCTGCCGCAAGTGCTAGAGTGCCTGCTGGCTCTTCGGGTCGAAAACATGGAGCGCGTCCTCGTCGAAGGCAAAAAGGCGTTCGGATTCGTTGGTAATCGGGCTGTTGGGAGGAAGGCAGGCCGTGAGGCGCTGGTCGCCAACCTTGGCCATGACGACCAATTCCGGTCCGGTCATCTCCATGAGTTCTATGCGTGCCTTGATCCCGCGTCCTGGCGGTGTGCGATCGTCCAGTGCGAGCCTTTCGGGGCGGATGCCGATGCAGACGGGCTGGCCTTCCGCCAGGGATCCTTCGAGGCGGGATGGTATGGCGATCGTTTCCTCGCTACCACGCAGTTGCAGCTGTCCGTTCGAAATGGTGGCATCCAGCAGATTCATCGGCGGCGCGCCGACAAAGCCGGCGACGTAGAGCGTTGCCGGGCGGTTGTAGATTTCTTCGGGTGTACCCATCTGTTCGATGCGGCCGGCGCGCATGACCGCGATGCGTGTGGCAAGCGTCATGGCTTCGATCTGGTCGTGGGTAACATAGACGACCGTGGTCTTCATCTTCTCGTGGAGCCGCTTCAGTTCCACGCGCATTTCCATGCGCAGTTTCGCATCGAGATTGGACAGCGGTTCGTCGAACAGAAAGATCCGCGGATTTCTCACCAGTGCCCTGCCGATCGCGACGCGCTGGCGCTGTCCGCCGGACAGTTCCGAAGGACGGCGATCGAGAAGGTCCTCGATCTGCAGCAGCGTGGCTGCATCGAGTATCGCCTTCTCTCGCTCCTTTTCCGGCACTTTGCGTATCTCCAGTCCGAAGCCGATATTCCGCGCAACCGACATGTTTGGATAGAGGGCGTAGGACTGGAAAACCATTGCGATGTCGCGGTTCTTGGGATGGACGCCAAGCACCGATCGACCGTCGATCAGCACATCTCCGCTGCTCGGCTCGGTCAGACCGGCGATGATGTTGAGCAAGGTCGACTTGCCGCAACCGGACGCTCCGAGCAAAACGAGAAACTCGCCGCTGTCGAGCGAGATGTCGATGCCTTTCAGCGTTTCGACTTGGCCGAAGCGTTTGCGGATGTCCCGGATTTCAAGGGCGCTCATCAATGGCCTCCAGTATGGAAATTGTGTCGGGGCCGCCATAGCGACGGGGCGCGGTGGAAATCGCTTGCGACGCCACGCGGGCGCCGTGAGACAGGCAGACGTCAAGTGCGTTGCCGGCGCAAAGGGCTGCGAGAAAGGCGGCATTGAACACATCGCCCGCTCCGATGGTATCGACGACCTTGACACGCGGCGTCTTGAACGACACCAAGGTGCCATCGGCATCTATTGCGATCACATCCTCGGCGCCGCGTTTGACCACCACGATTGCATCCGGCTGCATCAGGCTTTTCAGGCGGCGCGCCGCCTCGATGGCGTCGCTGCATCCGGAAACAGCGGTCGTTTCCACCTCGTTGAGCAGAGAGCAGCGGCTGCGTTTGAGCCAGCGGGTCGCAGCGGCGCGGTTTTTTTCTGTCCAGCCGTCGAGGGGCCAGCCGGTATCCAGCGCCACGTGGATCCCTTTCGCATCTGCCAAGTCAAAAAAGTCGTCATAGTTGTCGCGCAATGAATCCGTGAGAAAACTGCCGCAAAGCAGGGCATAGCCTCCACGCAGGCGTTCAACATCCAGCATGGTCTGCACTTGCGCGAAGCTGAGGAGCGGGAGGTGTCCTCGTGTCGTAAAGAACGTCCGCTCGCTGTTCGGATGGGTAATTCCCACACTAAGCGTTGTGCTGGCCGGTTCGACCGGCCAGTCCTTTGCCTGCTCGGCGAAGGCATCGCGCAACCAGAGCCCAAACTGGTCATTCCCGACACTCGCGGCTATCTGGAAATCGACCCCGAGTGCCGTCCAGGCCAAGGCCGTGTTACCGGCAGAGCCACCCACGCGTAGCTCGTCATGATCCACGATAACCTCGGTGCCGGCGGCCGGCCAGGGCTCGGTGGGGCCGAGAATAAGGTCGACATTGACATTGCCTATGACTGCAAGCGGACGCATTGGTCACTCGCTCCGTGTGATCTTGGTGGAGCGGACGGGCGTGCCGACATCGGCAACCCGGCTCGCCGCAAAGGCAACCATGAAACGTTGCGCGACAGGCAGGATGGCCAGGATTGCAGCCATTCCGCTCGCCTGCCCGAGGCCAATGGTCACGACATCGTCAGCCGGTGGATCGCCGGATGTGTCGAAAATCACAACGGGGGAGCCCGCTTCGAAAGCGGAGGCGGCCATCCCCGCCACCAGGGCTGCGGTTTCGTCGCGGGCGCGAAACAGGAGGACGCCGACCGAAGGCCCGAGCATTTCCATAGGTCCGTGGCGCAACTGGCCCCCCTCGAGCGAAAAGCAGGGCAGACGCGAGAGCTCGGTCAGGCCGAGCGCAATCGCCTCGGCGACACCCTGAAGGCGCCGGCCGGAGGTGACAATGGTCATAACACCCGACATTGCGTCGAGGGCGGTGCCGATATCTGGAGCCTGTGGCGTGTTCAGGACGGCGAGGGCGGGCTGGGCATCTTGCCCGAGTGCCGCCAATATCGCCATGTGCATGGCGAATGTCACCGTCAGGCTCCGCGTTGCGGCGAAGGCCCGTTCGGTACCGCCAGCGCCAACCAGGCATGGGACTTTGCGGGCCAGCGATGAGCCCCCCTCCAGCGTGATCCCGAAAGTATCCGGCTGCTCCCCGACCACGGCGAACCACCGCAGGACTTCGGCGCTTTCGCCGGATTGCGACGTCACGATGATTGTGCGACCGGCAATCGGCAGGGGTTGCCCCAGTTGCTCGGACAGCGGCAAGGCGATGGCGTCAATGCCGAGATCGCGATAGAGCGGCTCGACTGCGCGTCCGACGGCATGGGAGCCACCCATGCCGAGCAGCAGGAGCCGGCCAGTCCGTCGAAGGGACGCGGCGATGTTTTCGGCAAGCGGGGCTGCTGCCATGAACGTGGCGAGAGCATCCGCGTGCTGGTGCGCCATTTCGTTTTCGATGGCAATCAGTCCCGCAGGGCGGTTTGACATAGAGTTCATGGTCATCCTTTGACACCGCCCGTCGTCAGCCCGGAAATCAGGGCACGCTGCATGACGAGGCCGACCACCACGGGCGGAAGGGAGGCGAGGACACCAGCCGTTGCGATCAATCCGTAATCGGAAACCCGGCCACCGGCGAGATCGGCAATGGCGACNNCCCAGGCGAGCAGGAAGGCGAACAGGGCGGCCGTCGCCATGATCGGGGCAGCGAGCGGCAAGGTGATCATTCGCAAGATCTGATCAAGGCGCGCGCCCTCCATCATCGCTGCGTTTTCGATCTCATGCGGAATGGAATCGAAGCCTGATTTCATCAGCCATGTGGTGAAGGGCGCCAGTATCGTCATATAGACCAGAGCCAATCCGTAGACGGTATTGAGCATGTCGAATGCGGCCAGCCCCATATAGAGAGGAACCGCAAGCGCGACAGGCGGTAGCATATAGGTGGCAATGACCGCATAAAGGGACCAGGTGACCGATGGGGTGCGCGAGACTGCCCAGGCGGCAGGAACAGCCACGACAAGAGCTGCAAGCGTCGCCATGCCGGCCACCATGATGCTGTTGATCAGGGATGCGGTGAAGGCCGCTCCGGCGCTATTGGGGATCCGCGAAAGTAGGAACTGATAGCGCGACAGATCGATCGCCGTTGGCCACCAGTTTAGCGGCTTTGCCGTCAGGTCGGCCGCTGGCGAGATGCTCATGACAAACAGCCAGAGCATCGGAGCAAGTATGATCACCGCAAGCAAGAGGGCGCTCAGATGGATGAATATCGTGAAGGTGAGGCTTCTGCGTTCCATGTCAGCCCATCTCCGAACTCTTACGGACCAGGACCACATAGATCAGCGACAGCACCGTAACGAGCAGGGTGACAATCAGAGCCAGCGACGCGCCCGATCCGGCCCGCTGGAAGGAAAAAGCCTCCTGATAAACGAGTATCGACAATGTACGCGTACTGTTCGCGGGACCGCCGCGTGTCATCACCCAGATAATGTCGAAGACCTTGAAAGCCTCTATGGTGCGCAGCACCAGCGCCACCATCAAGGGGCCGGCGAGATAAGGCATAATGACGAAGCGGAACCGGGCGAATGCACCGGCGCCATCCATCATCGCCGCGGCCGTAATGTCGCGCGGGACAGCCTGAAGGGCTGCCAGGGCGATCAGCGCAACGAGGGGAAAGTTTTTCCAGCAATCGGCGACGATAAGGGCGGTCAGGGCCGTGCCGGGCTCTCCGAGCCAGGAGCGGTAGGCGTCCAGCATGCCGATCTGGGTGAGGGCGGAGTTTAGCGCACCAAATTCGGGATTGTAGATCAGCCGCCAGAGCGTGGCATTGACGACCGTCGGCAGCGCCCACGGAAGGATCATCAAGGCCCGCAATAACGTCCGACCATGAAATTTCTGATTGAGCAGCAGCGCCGCAAGCACGCCGAGCACAATCTCTGCCGCAACCGAAATAACCGAAAACAGTGTGGTTGTGACAAGCGCTTTCTGGAAACTCGAGCCGCCGAGCATCCTTTCGTAGTTCGCAAGACCGACGAAATCACCCTGACTGCCGACCAGCCTCGCATCGGTAAAGGAGAGCCGTATGGTGTCCGCCATTGGCCAGCCTATGACCGCAATCATCACCACCAGAAGCGGCAGCATGAGGAGCCATGCCCGTGTTGTTATCCATGTGCTGGACATGCGAAAGAACCTAGTCGACGCTAATTACAGAATTGCCTGCCGGTGAGGCCTTTTGGCCGGCCTGCAGCGTCGGAAACCGACACTGCAGGCCGGCCTTGACCAGTTACAGGCCACTGTCTTCAGCGGCGGTTTTCAAGGCCTCTTCCGGTGTCGCCTGACCGAGCAGCGTTACCTGGATTGCTTGCTGCAGCGCCGCCGAGAGCTCCTGATACCGAGGTGTTGTCGGACGTGGATACATGGCTGCCAGGCCCACTTTTGCAGCCGCGATGAGCTCTTCCTGATCGGCCGTGACGGCTGGATCGTCGTAGGACGATGCCCAGATCGGCAGGCTCAGTTTCGCATAGGCGTTCTGCGTCTCCTGGGATGTCATGAAGGCGACGTAGTTCCAGGCCTCGTCCGGATGTTTGCTGGTCGTGGTTACGCCAAGGCCCATCGAACCATTGACGGCCGAGACGGTACTTTTGCCTTCGATGCCCGGAGCGGGCACGACGCCCACCTTGCCGGCGACCTTGCTTTCCTTCGGATCATTGGCAAGGTTGTACATATAGGTCCAGTTGAGGGCGAAGGCTGCCTCCCCATTCTGGAAGACGCGGCGGACGTCTTCTTCCAGGAACTCCTTCGAATTCTTGTTGGTCAGACCGGAATTATAGCTTTCCGCCATGTATGTCAGCGCATCGAGGCCGCCGTCGGTCTGGAATGCGGGCTTGCCGTCCTGCAGGAAACTACCGCCATAGGCGCTGACCAGTGTGGTGTAGTCACAAATGGCGGCCTCCGCCTGAGCCCAGCTCCAGACGATCGGCGCGTCCAGAAGTCCTTTGTCCTTGATCGTCTGCGCCTGGGTTCGCAATTCTTCCCAAGTCTTCGGCGGCGATTCGATGCCGGCTTTTTCCAATATTTCCTTATTGTAGAACAGATACTTGGTGTCGAGAATCCAGGGCATGCCATATTGCTTGCCGTCGTATTCAACGGTCGTCCACGCTCCCGGCAGAACCCCGCTCTTCATCTCCGGCGTGATGCGGTCGGAGATATCCACCAGCACGTTGTTGGCCGCATATTCGGCCGGCCAGATCACGTCGAACAGAACGACGTCGTAGCCGCCGCCAGATCCCTGGGCGAGGATCGTCTTGTCGTGCAGGCCTTCATAGGGCACGAACTCCAGATTGACCTTCACGTCCGGATTGGCCGTGGTGAAGGCATCGGTCATCGCCCGGACATCCGCCTCGCTATAGGCGGCCTGAGCCATGAAGAGCGCATTCAGCGTCGTTTCCGCATAAGCGTGCGTGGCAAGCGATGCGCCAATCAGCGTCGCGCCCAGGAGTGTTTTGCGCATGGATTTCAACATCATTCCCTCCAGTATCTGGCTCTTGCCGGTAACGGCGTTGCCCAACTTGGTGCCGACTTCCAGGAAACCTGCCGTGCATGGCGGTTTCGAAAGATCGATCGGAGCTTTCCCTCGGTTGACAGATAGATGCCCGCACCGTGACCCGAGGCTCTCTCCCTACGTCGCTTAAGTCAATTGATTTCGCTAAATATTTCTCCGAGGCTTTTTCTGATCGATGGCCCCAAGCGTATAATTCGCNNCAGAAGGGAACATGGGACGAAGTCTCCGCCTGCGCGAACGGAGAGAGGCTTGGCAGTAACGTGAAGCGCTTTATCGCGATGCCGAAGCGCATTCCGGCTTAGAGCGTACCCTATACGCCGAGCGAGCGCCGATCATCGATGACCTTCCCGTCATTGGGCAAGGTTCCCGGGCGCTCGATAACGACCCTGCCGCGAAGGCGGCATTCGACCTGTATTGCCTGCGAGAGATGTTCCGCAAGGCCATTTGCCTCTTCCGCACATTCGACATGAAGCGTCATCTGGTCGCGCCCGTCTTCCTCCGTGACGACCAGCCGCGCGCGGCCTATGTTGTCATGCGGTTTGATCAGGCGTGCGATTTGTGCCGGGTGAACGAACATGCCGCGCACCTTGGTGGTCTGGTCGGCGCGTCCCATCCAGCCCTTCAGGCGTGGCGCTGTCCGGCCACAAGGCGATGGTCCAGACATGAAGGCCGAGAGATCCCCCGTGGCAAAGCGGATCAGTGGGTAAAGCGGGTTGAAGGTTGTGACGACGACTTCTCCGACTTCGCCTTCTGCGACCGGGTCACCCGTGCCGGGACGGACGATTTCGACGAGCGCTTGTTCGTCCGTAATCATACCATCCGCCGGACCGGCCGTTTCGTAGGCTATGAGCCCGAGTTCTGCGGTCCCGTAACACTGGCGGACCGCGATCCCGCGTGCCTCGTACCATTCGCGCAAATGAGGAAAGAGGGGGCCTCCGGTGACCAGCGCCCGACGGAGCGTCGAGGCGTCACGGCTGCTTTCGTCCATCCTTTCGAGAATGATCTTCAGAAAATCCGGTGTTCCGACATAGGCCGTCAGACCGAGCTTTGCGATGGCCTCACCCTGTTGTTCGGTATTGCCGACCCCTCCGGGAAAGATGGTGGCCCCGATCTCTGCGCAGCCGTGATCGAACATGAAGCCTGCGGGTGTCAAATGATAAGCGAAGGTGTTCAACACCCGATCGCCCGACCGGATGCCTGCCGCATGCAGCGCCCGAGCCATGCGCCAATGCTCCTTGCTACCTTCCGGCTCGACGATTGGGCCCGGTGAAAGGAAAAGGCGCCGGAACTGGCCCGGCTGGATGGTCGAAAGTCCGCCAAGCGGCGAATTCTCCTCCTGAAGCGCCGGGAGGTCCGACTTGCGCAAGATCGGCAAGCCGGCAAGTGCCTTGCGTTCCGTGATGGCGGCCGCGTCCGGACTGCTCATCCTGTCACGATAATAGGGAGAATGTGCCGTGGCGTGCGCCAGCAGATCGCGCAGCCGTGCAAGGAGATCGGCTTCGCGTTGGTCCGGGGAGCGGGTTTCGAGTTTGTCGTAAAAATCGGTCATCGTCATCTCCGGTCGCTGCTCAAAGCCAACGCTTGCGGCGTCGGAAACTCTTGACATTGTGGAATGATCGTCGCTCGCCACCGCCCAGATAGAATTCCTTCACGTCCTCGTTCTGCGCCAGTTCGGCGGCGGTTCCATCAAGCACGATCTTGCCGTTTTCCATGATGTATCCGTAGTCAGCGACCTTGAGCGCCATATTGGCGTTTTGCTCCACCAACAGAATCGAAATACCGAGTTCCTCATTCAGCCGGCGGATGATGCCAAACACCTCCTTCACCAGCAGCGGCGATAGGCCCATGGACGGTTCATCCATCATGATGAGCTTTGGTTTGGCCATCATGGCGCGGCCGATAGCCAGCATCTGCTGCTCGCCGCCGGACAGATATCCAGCCAGCCCCTTTCGTTCCTTGAGCCTCGGGAAGAACCGGTAGACTTCTTCAATCTCGGCTTCTACATCCGCCCCTTTGCGAGTGAAGGCGCCGAGCCGCAGATTGTCGCGGATGGTCATATCCTGGATGATCCCGCGTCCTTCCATGACGAGAAAGATTCCGTCGCGTACTTTCCGGTCCGGTGCCGTGTGGGTCACGTCTCGGCCTTCATACGTCAGGTTGCCGCGGGTGATTTCACCGTCTTCCGTGCGCAGCAGACCGGCGATTGCCTTGAGTGTCGTGGACTTGCCCGCGCCGTTTGCCCCCAGGAGTGCCGTGATCTTTCCCTGCGGGACCTCGAGGGATACCCCGCGAAGCACCAGGATAACGTCATTGAAGACCACCTCGACATTGTTGACGGACAGAAGTCCACTGACCTCGCTCCGGGCAGCGGGTTTTGCAGGATGTTCCATTGCGGCAGTCATATTGGTTCATTCCTTCATGCAAGCCAGCGTTGGCGTGAGCCGATGCCCATCGGCACCGGCCCACGGTTTCTTGCTGTTACTGGCCGAGCCAGTCGTCGCGGCGCGGCAGCTCGATGGTCGCGATCTTGTCAATCACGGCCTTGCCGTCCTTCATGGAGCCTGAATTGATGGTGACTTGCGTGAGGCCACGATGATCCTCGTTGGTCCAGGTGGACGGGGTGCAGACACCTTCGAGGCCGGCCGGGACCCAGTCCTTGCGCTGATACATGCCGTCGCGGATGTTCTTGCCGGTCAGGCCGCCATTGGCCTTCGCCCAGTCCATCGCTTCCTTCATGTAGTAGGCCGAGCAGACGCCGCGCATGTAGTGGTGCGTCGGCCGGTCGCCGACCAGCCCTGCACCGTCCTGGACAATCTTCTTGACGAAGGCCATGCCGGGTACGTCTGCATCGTAGAAGGGCGTGGCGGAGGGGAATATAAGTCCCTGCGCTTCTGCGCCTTCCACNNCAGGTAGTCTCCGGCCCAGGGATTGCCCATATAAGTTGCCTCTACGCCGACCGTGGTGCAGCTCTTGATCAACGAGACCACGGAACCGCCCAGATTGCCCATGTAGACGTAGTTCGCACCCGTTTCCTTGATCGTCAGGCATTGTGCCTTGAAGTCGCCGGGTGCCATCGGAACGACAACCGGGTTGGCAACCGTAAGGCCGAGTTCCTTCGCGTAGGCGGCGCACGCTTCCTTCGGTGCGTTCGGATAGGGGTGGTTATCGCCGGTGTGGATAAAGACCGGTTTCTCGATCCCCTTGGCCTTGGCGTCCTCGGACGCCCACTGCACCAGGGCACGGCAAGTGTCCGAATAGGATGGGCCGTAGAAGAAGTTGAAGGGAGCCGGCGCTTTGGTGTTCGGGTTCTTTCCCTGCGGATCGGTAAGATGCGCCGAATAGGAGCCGGAGATGGTGGGGATCTCGTCGCGCGTGACGAAACTGATGAGGGCTTCTGTGTCGGCCGTTCCCCATCCCTGGAGGGCGACCATTCCCTGGCCGACCCACTTCTTGTAAAGCGCGATGGCTTCAGGAGCCTTGTAGGCGTAGTCCACGGTATCGAGCCGGATTTTCGTTCCGTCGACACCGCCATCGGCATTGATCTGCTTGAAGGCGTCAGAGACACCCGCACCATATTGTTTGCCGACAAAGCCGGTCGGTCCGGTGTAGTCGGCCAGATGGCCAACGAGAACTTCATTGTCTTGCGCCATGGCGGATGTGCCAATCAGCAATGACCCAGCCGCAATAGTTGCGGCTAAAGGCAGTCTCCCGAGCAACGTCATTTTGGTTCCTCCCAATCGCGGCTGACGGTTGTGACCGGTCGGCGGTGCCGCGAAGACCGCCGTGATCCCCCAAATTGACCTGCTCCTCCCCGAGCAGGCCGGTAATTCCACCTAGTGCGAGAAGGGAAAGAGTTTCCAACTGGCGCGCATCAGCCGCCAGCGATGGACCAGTCCTTGCGGTTCCAGCACCAGGAAGAGGATGATGGCCGCGCCTATGCTCATTTGTTTGATGTAGGCAGTGCCCTGCGTCAGCGCCGGCACCACGAGCGCCAGCGTGCTTGCAAGCATTTCCATGGCCTGCGGTAGCAGCAGGATGAATGCTGCCCCAAGCAGAGAGCCAGAAACCGAGCCAAGGCCGCCGATGATGATGATTGCCAGGAATTCGATGGACAGGATGATCGTGAAGCCCTCCGCCGAGACGAAGCCGAGATAATGGCCATAGAGAGCGCCTGCAACACCAGCAAAGAACGAGGAGATCCCGAAGGAAAGAATGCGGTATCGCGTCAGGTTGATCCCCATGATCTCGGCGGAGAGATAATGGTCCCGGATCGCGACGAGCGCACGGCCATCGCGTGTGCGGGCCAGATTGGCGACGCCGACGAACGAGACGACAACCCAGAACAGGACGAGGTAAAGATAGCGCGTATCGCTGTTCAACTGAAACCCGAAAATGCTGGCGGTCTCCGCGAGAGAGCCGGACGTTCCTCCGGTGAACCAGTTCGCGCGGGCAAAAAAGTCCTCCAGGATATACTGGCTGGCGAGGGTGGCGATGGCGAGATAGAGCCCTTTGAGGCGTGCTGCCGGAATGCCGAACATCATGCCGACGGCCATTGTCAGCATACCGGCCATGGGTATGGCGAAAACCACGGGAACGCCCTTGGCAGCGAACCAGGCGGAGGCAAAGGCGCCAAAGCCGAAAAACGCACCATGGCCCAGGGAGATCTGCCCGGTCATGCCCGTCAGGACATTCAGCCCGAGCGCTGCGATCCCGTAGATGCCGATCATGATGAGCTGGCTCAGTATGTAGTCGCTGAAAAAGAGTGGCGCAGCTGCAACCAGAGCAATGCCAAGAAAAACCGCCCGAGTTTCGATTCTGGTCGAGAACAATGTGCGGTCAGCCGCGTAAGAGGTTCGAAAATCGCCGGTGGGTCTTGGATTGGGTACATGTGTCATCGCTTAGATCCGCTCAATGTTCGGCGTGCCGAACAGGCCGTAAGGCTTAATCATGAGAATGATGAGAAGGACGTAGAACGGAGCGACGGCATACATGTTTCCAACGTGGAAATACTGCCCGTCGACGTATTCCGCGAGGTTCTCGAGAACCCCGATCGTCAGTCCTCCGATGATTGCACCGACGATGGAATCCAGTCCGCCGAGGATGACGGCCGGGAAGACCTTGATCCCGATAAAGGCGAGTGAGTTGGAGACGGCGTTTACCAGCCCTATCACCACGCCGGCGATTGCCGACACGATGGCGGAAATGGCCCAGGCCATTGCAAAGACGCGGCCGATGGGGACACCCAGCGATTGAGCGATCTGCTGGTTGTACGCGGTTGCACGCATGGCCAATCCCCACCGCGAATAGCGGAAGAAGAAGAAGAACAGGATCATCACGCTGACCGACAAGGCAAGACTGAGAGCGTAGGCCGTCTCCACTCGCAGGCCCAATATCTCGATCGTGGACTGGCCAAAGACCGGCGGGAAACTCACCGCGTTGTTGCCGAAGACCCAGTTCATCAGCGCACGCATGAAGGTGGAAAGCCCGATCGTCGCCATGATGACCGAGATTACCGGCTCGCCCACGAGCGGGCGCAGCAGGAGAACCTGCACCACGACGCCGAAGATCGTCATGAAGACGAGGGTGAAAATGAACGCGAGCCAGAACGGAAGGCCCATGGATACGACAAGCGAGAGGCAGACCCAGGCACCCAAAACGACGAATTCGCCCTGTGCGAAATTCACCACCTGAGTGGATTTGTAGATCAGCACGAAACACATGGCGACGATGCCGTAGAGCATGCCGACGATGATGCCGTTGACCAGGAGTTGGACGAACAGTGATGAGCTCATGCGACCTTCGTCTCCTTCTTCTGCGTGCCGGGCAGGTCGCGAAGCGTCTCGATGGCGAGGGTGGTAACCACCCGCTGCTTGCTGCCGTCCTGGAAGTGAATGACCGTGTCGATATCGACGTGGGCGTCGCCTGCGTAGATATGCCCGATGATGTCGGCATATTTCTCCGTAATGACGCCCCGCCGGATTTTCTTCGTGCGCGTCAGTTCTCCATCGTCGGCGTCCAGTTCCTTGTAGAGAAGGATAAAGCGGGCGATGCGCTGCTGGGGTGGCAGCGTGGCGTTGACGCGCTCCACTTCGCCGCGCAGGAGTTCATAGACCTCTGATCTGCTCGCGAGATCCGAATAGGTGGTGAACGAGATCCGGCGCTCCTCCGCCCATTTGGAAACGATAGGGTACCGAATGCAAATGATCGCCGAGAGGTAAGGAAGATCCTTGCCCAGGATCACGGCCTCGGCCACATAGGTCGAAAACTTCAACTTGTTCTCGATGAACTGCGGAGAGAAGCGTGCCCCTACCGATGTCGTGGCGAGATCCTTGATGCGGTCGATTACGACCAGGTGGCCTTTTTCGGTCAGGTAGCCGGCGTCACCGGTCTGGAACCACCCGTCTTCCGTGAAGCTCTCGGCCGAGGCCTCCGGATTGCGGTAGTATCCAGGCATCATGTTGGGATGCCGGCAGAGGATCTCTCCGACCCCCTCGATATCGGGAGCACGGATCGCGAGTTCGCAGCCAGGCATGGGATAGCCGACTGTCTCATAGTCCACGTCGGAAGCCCGGTGGATGGCGTAGGCGCCGAGCGCTTCGGTCTGGCCATAGATTTGTTTGAGGGGCAGGCCCATCGCCTGGAAGAAACGGAACGTATCAGGGCCCATGGCGGCGCCCCCCGTCGCGGCGGATTTCAATCTGGAGAAACCAAGACGATCGCGCAGATGCCTGAAGAGCAGCAGATCGGCGGCGGCGGAGTGTGCGCCCTTGTCCAACGTGCGAAGGCCTTGGGCGAGACCCCAGTTGTAGATGCGCCGCTTCCACGGCTGCGTATCCATGATACGGGCGCGGACATCTGCGGCGATGCTCTCCCACACGCGGGGGGAGAGCAGAACGAAGGTCGGCCCTATTTCGCGCAAGTCCTTCATCAGGGTCTGCGCGTCTTCGGGGAAATTGACTTTCATGCGCGCCAGGAAGCTCCAGGCGACCGAATACATCTGCTCCATCACCCATGAAAGGGGGAGCACGGCAACATATTCGTCTTCAGGCCCGTGTGGGTCGGCGCGCAGATAGGCTGCGGCGTGACCGAGGAAGGCATTTCCGGTCCATTCCGCCAGTTTCGGGTTCGCGGTCGTCCCGGAAGTCGTGCACAGGACGGCGACGTCGGCGCCATCGGTTTCATCGACCATGCGATCCCACATGCCCGGATCGGCATCGAGCACCCGTTGACCCCGTGCCTCCAGTTCGTCGATGGAGATGAGACGCGGATCGTCATATTTCTTCATTCCGCGGGCATCTGTATAGATGATTGCCGTTACCGACGGGATCGCCTCTTCGAGGTTCAGGAGCTTGTCGACCTGTTCCTCGTCCTCCGCCACGATGATCCGTGGTTCGGCATGACCGGCCAGGAAGCGGATTTCCTCCTCGAGGGCATCGCGATAGATTCCAAGGCTCATGGCCCGGCAGGCATGGGAAGCCACCTCCGCCCAGACCCACTCCGGGCGATTGTCGCCGATGATACCGACCACTTCGCCGCGGGCGAGGCCCAGATCGNNAAGCCTGCGGCCATCCTGGAGACATGGCCTTCCACCTCTGCCCAGTTGTAGCTGATCCAGATGCCGAACTCCTTCTCGCGCTGGGCGATCTCCTCCGGAAAGGTTCGGGCGTTGTGGCTTAACAGCCGGGGAAGTGTCTTCAGTCGGGCGGAGTCCTTGAGTTCGGCGCCAAGTTCGGGCCAGTTGACAGTGTCACCGGAAATCTCGAGGCGAGGGGAGGTCATGCGATCGCCCTCTCATCCTCGTCAGCCAACCTTTGCAGCTCGTCGTCGTCCTCGCCGAGATAGGCTTTCTTGACATGCTCATTCGCCAGCACCTCCTTGGGCACGCCGGCGGCGATGACACGTCCGAAATCCAGGACGGCGACATGGTCGGATAGATCCATCACCACGCCCATGTCGNNGTCTTCCTTTTCCTCGAGGTTCATGCCGGCCATCGGTTCATCGAGCAGGATAAGATCCGGTTCGATCGCCATGGCACGGGCCAGTTCTACACGCTTGCGAAGGCCATAGGAGAGGGTGCCCGCCGGCTCGTGGCGGACGTGCTGGATCTCGAGGAAATCAATGATGTTCTCGACGAAGCGGCGATGTTCGAGCTCTTCGCGACGCGCTCCCCCGACCCAGTAGAGCATGCCGCTGACAAGGTTGGATTTCAGCTTGTGGTGGCGGCCCACGAGAATGTTGTCGAGTACGCTCATATGCCCGAACAGCGCAAGGTTCTGAAATGTTCGCCCGATACCGAGATTGGCCCGATCGTTGATCGGATGTCGCAGGAGATCCGCACCCCTCCAGGTGATCGAACCGCTCGTCGGTTTGTAACGCCCAGAGATGCAGTTCAGCATCGAGGTCTTGCCGGCGCCGTTCGGGCCGATCAGAGAATACAGCTCGCCCTTGCGGACCTTGAACGATACGTCGCTCAGAGCCTTCACGCCGCCAAACTGAAGCGAGACGCCTTCGACCCGCAGGATAGCATCATCATGTTCTGCCAAGCGCACTCCTCCCGTTCGCTCGGTCGATCATGCGCAGCATTGAAGCGACTGCGCGCTGACTGCAATTTTGAAGACAATTGTTACCAGAGTTTTTCTGCCCATCCGCATATCCATTCTCCATTCACGCTTATTGGCTTGGCAAGAGCGCCAGAATTCTGCCAGTCTGGCGCGTCGCCTGTTGGGAGGAAGCAGATGACGGCTGAACTACCAGAGCTGGAATACAGCAAGCTGGACATACTCAAGGCTGGATTGGACCGCATCGACCAGGGGCTAACCCTGTTTGGCGCCGATCTGAAATTGATATTCGTCAATGCGCGAGCCTGTAAGCTCCTCGATCTGCCTGCCGAATTGTCCAGGCCCGGTACCTCCTTCGAGGCCATGGTCCGGTGGAATGCAATGCGCGGAGAGTACGGACCCGGCGATGTGGAAACCATGGTCGCGGAACGCGTGCGCGCTGCGTGGGAGTTCCGGCCGCATACGCTTGAGAGGGTGCGGCCAAACGGCGTCGTCCTGAATGTATCCGGCTGGCCTCTGCCGGATGGGGGGTTTGCCACGGTCTATTCTGACATCACCGCCCAGCGCAGGCGCGAGCTCGAGCTTGAGCGCCGCATCCTCAAGCGCACCGAGGAGTTGCGCCAGAGCGAAGAACGTTTGCGCCTGATTGCCAACGAGGTACCCGCGGGGATCGCCTATGTGGATTTCTCCGGCGTCTTCCGCTTCGTCAATGGACGGTTCGCCCGCGCCTATCAAAAGCAGCCGGACGAGATCATTGGTCGTTTCGAGCGCGAGATCCTTTCGCCGGAGACATGGGCCCATGTTGAACCCTATTTCGAGAAAGCCGCGCGCGGCGAGCCGCAGACATTCGATACGCCGATCCGCTTTCCCGATGGGCGGACACTCGAGACGCGCACGCTTCTGCGCCCCGACCGCTCCGCAGCCCAGGGCATCAGTGGCTTCTACGTGCTAAGCGTGAATGTGACCCGCGAGAAGATGGCCTTTGCGGCTCTGCTGCAGGCCCAGAGAATGGAAGCGTTGGGCCAGCTGTCGTCGGGAATTGCCCATGATTTCAACAATCTGCTGACAATCATTCTCGGCAATCTTAAGCCGCTCTGGGAGCGTATCGAGGATGAGCACCTACGGCGCGACATGCTGGAACCTGCGATCCGCGCGACGCGTCGGGGAACCGATTTGATGCGCAGGCTCCTCGCCGTTGCGCGGCGACAGCCGGTATCGCCTGCGCGGGTGGATGTGCCTGAATGCATACGTGATATCGCCAAACTGGTTCGCCCTTCCATCGGCGAAGACACACAATTGGTGCTCAAGTTTGCCGAAAATACCCCAGTCGCCTTTGTCGATCCTGCTCTTCTGGAGACGAGCCTCATCAATCTCGTCATAAATGCCGCAGACGCTATGAACGAGGGCGGGACGATTGTGATCGAAACCTCCGCGGGTCCGGACGGCTCAGTGCTGGTCACAGTCGCCGACAATGGTGCGGGAATGGACGAGGCCGTGCGGTCACGCATATTCGACCCCTTCTTTTCCACCAAGAGCGCTGAAGGAAGGAGCGGTCTCGGGCTGACGATGGTCCAGGGGTTCACCAGCGATTCAGGGGGGTCGATTTGCGTGGAGAGCGAGCCCGGTCAGGGAACGCGCTTCGCGCTGAGCCTGCCACAGGCAAGGGACCAGAATCCGAAGAACGAGGAGCAGGCAGACGAGGCCGCAGCGGAACTGGGCGACAGTGCAATTCGAGGTGTGCTCGTTCTTCTGGTCGATGATGACGAGGAGGTCCGAAAGGTCATGCGCCGTGACCTTGTCGCTGCGGGCGCGCAGGTCCTCGAGGCCGAGAATGGAGCGGAGGCGCTTGAACTGCTGCAGAATATTCCTGCCATAGCTGCTGTGGTTTCGGATGTTTCCATGCCGGTGATGAACGGCATTTTGCTGGCAAATGCAGCACGCCGCCTGCGGCCCTGCCTGCCCATCGTTTTGCTGTCCGGCTATGGCGCGGACGCCATGCGAGGCACGCTGCCAGCCGGTGTTTCCATTATGCACAAGCCCGTTGACGCAGCCGCCATAGCCGGCGCGCTGAGCGCGCCTGCCAGTGTCGCAACTCCCCAGTCGGAGGACCGTGTCCTTGTATGAGAATGACCTTATCTACCTTCTGGAAGATGAGCCCGATGTTGCTTCGGTATTCTGCCGCGCGTTGGAAGAGGCAGGCGTCATCGTCCAGCACTATCGGCGCCTGCAAGAGTTTCGNNACCTGGCCAAGCCCATCGACCCGGCCGAGCTCGTGGCGCGCGTGAGATGCGTCCTCAGGCGCACGCAACGGCAGGGGCTTTCACTGGAGCGCGACGACGGTTCGCCGGGTTCTGTCCAGCGTCAGGTCGGCCATTTCGGTCGTTGGACTTGCGACTTTCGCAACCTCGTGCTGACCCGTCCTGATGGCGTGGCCCAGCAGTTGTCGCGGGCCGATGCCGAGTTGCTGCGTGTGTTTCTCGATACCCAGGGCCGGGTGATAAGCCGCGATTTTCTGCTGCAATCGCTTTTTTCAAATGGCGAGGAGCCCTTCGACCGAAGCGTCGATGTCCGTGTCTCGCGCCTTCGCAAGAAACTTGCCGAGGACGCGAAGGAGACCAAGCATATTCGCACCATATACGGGGTTGGCTATATCTTTGCCACGGCTGTCACGTGGACAAGCGAATAGTCCAGACACGTTCCTCAGAGGTCGGCCCGCAGAAGATCGAGATCAACCAAAACGAACCTCAGTTCTGCTTGGCGAGCAGAGACTGAGCTTCCTCGAAACGGCGGCGGCGTTCCGGATTCTTCTCGTCGGCGGTGTAGCAGGTGTTGTTGAGGCAGAACTTGACGAGTTTGAAGGGAGCGCTCGCCTTTTCGAACTGGCATTCGATGGTGTCAGTGATGTTTGCGTCCTCGGCGTCGAGTTTCGTGGAATAGGTCATCCGGACGCCCGGTGGTGTCAGTTCCGGAAAGGACTGGGTCACGCCAAGCTTCACCGCTTTGACCATCTCGAAATTTCGCGCAACGATGGCGCATGTTTCTTCGAGTCCGGGCGCCTGGGCCAAGGCAAAGGTCGGGGCGGCGAACAGGGCAGCAGCAACAAGAAAAATGGGCTTCATAGTCCCTCCGAGGGTAAATAGCTGAGATCCACCAAAGACTTCGCCAAGGGAAATAGTTCCCGAGACAATGCACTCTAACGCCTAATCCTTTCATTGTCCCCGGCGGAATTCGTAGGGATTGTTTATTTCCGGTTCTGAACTCAAATTCTCCGGTCTCCGCCGCTGAGGCGGGTCGAGCGGGCGTTGCGCTGCGCGATCCGAGGCCGGCTCGTCATGCGCAAGCGCCCGTTAATATGTTGACAGATGTCAACGCGAGAGGGATGTGCTTGCACTATGGTCACGGCGAGTCCACGGTGGTGCGGTATGACTGAGACACTCTTCCAGGTTGACGATGTCACGAAGACCTATCACACGGGCGATGTGGAGGTCTGGGCGCTGCGTGGGGTCGATCTCACGCTCGAACGCGGAGAGATGGCAGTCCTGCTCGGTCCCTCGGGTAGCGGAAAGTCGACGCTGCTCAACATCATGGGCGGGCTCGATCGTGCGACCTCGGGCATTGTCCGCTGCGCCGATCACGAACTGACCGGCTTCAGCGAACGGCAGCTCACGCAGTTTCGCCGCGATCACATCGGCTTCGTCTTCCAGTTCTACAATCTTATCCCGAGCCTCACGGCCTATGAAAATGTCGCACTGGTGACGGAAATCGCTAGCAATCCCATGGATCCCGGCGAGGCGCTTGAGATGGTCGGGTTGAAGGATCGGATGGATCACTTCCCTGCGCAGCTTTCCGGCGGTGAACAGCAGCGGGTGGCGATCGCCCGCGCTATTGTGAAGCGCCCGGACGTGCTGCTTTGCGACGAGCCGACTGGGGCGCTCGATTCGAAGACCGGCGTGCTCGTGCTTGAGGTCCTGTGCCGTGTCAACGAGGAATTCAACACGACGATGGCGATCATCACCCACAATGCCGCCATCCGCCAGATCGCCCATCGGGTCTTTTCTTTCCGTGATGGCAGGATTGAGGAATCTTCCACCAATGCAGTGCGGCTGCCGCCCTCGGCCGTGAGCTGGTAGCGCCATGTCGATGCTCGACCGCAAGCTCTACCGCGACCTGATACGGCTCTGGGCCCAGGTGCTCGCCGTGGCGCTGGTCATGGCCTGCGGGGTCGCGACGATCATCATCGCCATCGGCTCCTATCGCTCGCTCGAAGAGACGCGCGACGTCTTCTACGAGCGCTATCGCTTTGCCAATCTCTTTGCCGAGGCCAACCGGGCGCCGCTGCACCTGCGCGACCGGATTGCCGCGATCGAAGGGATCGGCGGGCTGGAGCTTCGCATCGTTAAATATGTGCTGCTCGACATCGAGGGCATGGTCGAGCCGGCGACCGGCGTGGCCGTTTCCCTGCCGGACAGCGGCCAGCCGGGCGTCAACCGTCTCTATATCCGCAGCGGCCGTCTGCCCGAACCGGGGCGCGCCAACGAGGCGGCCGTGCTCGACAGCTTCGCCAAGGCGCATCGCCTCAAGGAGGGGAGCCGGTTTGCCGCCGTGATGAACGGCCGCAAGCAGGTGCTGACCGTCACCGGCATCGTGCTGTCGCCGGAATATATCTACACGATCGGCCCCGGCGACATGGTCCCGGATCCGCGGCGATTCGGCGTCTTCTACATGTCGCGCAAGGCCCTCGAAGGCATTTTCGACATGGGCGACGCCTTCAACAATGTCGTGCTCTCGACACTGCGCGGCACGAACCTCGACGTTGCCACGGCCGCCATCGATGACCTGCTCGAGCAGTATGGCGGACGTGGCGCCTATGGGCGCGAAGACCAGATCTCCGACACGTTTCTCGCCAACGAACTCGATGAGCTGCGCGCGATGGCGGCGGTCATTCCGCCTATCTTCCTGTTCGTCGCCGCCTTCCTGGTCAACATGATCCTCACACNNTCACGCTGGAGCGTGAACAGATCGGCCTGTTGAAGGCGCTCGGCTATCGCGAGACCGAGGTGGCGTGGCACTATCTCAAACTCACGATCGTCATTGCGCTGATCGGCGTGGCGATCGGCTTTCTGGCGGGAAACTGGACCGGGCGCGAAATGACCAAGCTCTATGCGCGCTTCTTTTCCTTCCCCTTCCTGATCTTCCGCGAGAGTTTCGACCTCTATGCGATCTCGGCGGGGATCTGCGTCGCGGCCGCCTTTGCCGGGGCGATCCGGGCGATCTGGGCCGTGGTCGTGCTGCCTGCGGCCGTCGCCATGCAGCCGCCTGCGCCGCTTCGCTTCCGCTCGCTGTTCAAGGGGCACGGACGCGGGCCGAAGTTCCTGTCTCAGCTGACCATCATGGCCTTCAGGCAGATCATCAGGGCGCCGGTCCGCTCGTTCCTCACCTCGCTCGGGGTGTCTTTCTCCGTCGCGCTGCTGGTTGTCTCGATGTTTTCGGCGGATGCCATCGGCTACATGGTCGACGAGATCTTCTTCCGCATGGAGCGGCAGGATGCGAGCCTCTATTTCGATCAGGACAGGTCGATGGCGGCCCTTGATTCCGTGCGGCAATTGCCGGGCGTGATGCGCGCCGAACCGTTTCGCGCCATTTCGGTGACGCTGCGCAACCGCCACAACAAGAAGGACCTGACGATCTTCGGCGTCGGCGGCGACACCGATCTCGGACGCATCATGGATGCTGACATGCGGCCCATTCCGCCGCCGCCGAGCGGCATCCTGCTGATCGGGCGCGTCGCCGAGGCGCTCGGCGTCAGGGTCGGCGACAGCGTCGAGGTCGAGCTGGTCGAACGCGACCACCGCAAGATAAGGGTTCCGGTGACCGGCATCAGCCAGAGCCTGGTTGGCATCGACGCTTACATGCATATCGAGGCGCTGCACCGGCTGGTCGGCGACGGCCGGCGTATTTCTGGCGCGCGTGTCTCGCTAGACGCACTGGAGAAGGGAGCCCTCTTTGCCGAGATCAAGAATACACCGGCGCTGGCCTTCGTCATGCTGATCGGGCTGTCGCGCGAGCGCTTCCGGGCGACCATCGAGGAGAACATCGTGATGATCCAGATCGTCTATACGACGCTGGCCGTCATCGTCGCCTTCGGCCTGATCTACAATTCGGCGCGTATCCAGCTCTCGGAGCGGGCGCGCGAGCTGGCGAGCCTCCGCGTGCTGGGCTTTACGCCGGCGGAAGTCTCCAGCGTACTGATGACCGAACTTGCGGTGGTCATCCTCGCCGCCCAGCCGCTCGGCTGGCTGCTTGGCTACGGCTTTGCCAGGCTGGTCGTGGAGGGGATCGAGAGCGATCTCTTCCGCATACCGTTCTTCATCAACGCATCGACATTTGCCATTGCGAGCCTCGTGGTTCTTGGGGCATCGCTGGCCTCGGCGCTGATCGTGCGCCGGCGCATCGATGAACTCGACCTCATCGCGGTTCTGAAATCGAGGGAGTAGCCCCATGCAGGGAAAATGGATCAAGCGTGTCATGGGCGTCGTCGCGGTCGGCGCGATGGTTGCCGGCTTTGCCTATGCGCTCCGGGAGAAGCCGCAGATGGTCGATGTCGGCGTGGTGACACGCGGGCCGATGCGGGTCACGGTTTCGCAGGAAGGGGTGACGCGGGTGCGCGAGGTCTATGCGGTGTCATCGCCGATCGCCGGGCATTTGGCCCGCACGGTGCTTGACGAGGGCGACACGGTGAAGGCGGGCGTCACCGTGGTGGCGGCGATCCACCCGCTCGATCCGCCGCTGATCGATAGTCGCAGCCAGGCGGAGCTCATCGCGGCGCGCGATGCGTCGCGGGCTGCGGTCGCGATGGCGGAGACCGATCTCAAGCGCCTGCAGTCCGACTTGCATCTCGCGCGCGACAACCTGCAGCGGGCACGAACGCTCGCCAAGACGAATTTCCTTGCCCAGAGCCAGCTGCAAAAAGCCAGCAACGATGTGGACGTGCTTGAGGCGCAGATAAGCTCGGCCATGGCTGCAATCGAGTTGCGCAAGGCTGAGCTTGCGAGTGCCGAAGCGCGGCTCATTCCGCCGAGCGATCCAAACCGCAAACGCGAAACCAGTTGTTGTGTCTATCTGACCGCTCCTATCGACGGCGTCGTGCTGTCGGTTTTCGCCAAGAGCGAGCAGCCGGTGGCTGTCGGTACCAAGATCGCGGAAATCGGAGACCCGGAGGACATGGAAGTGACTGTCGACCTCTTGTCTTCGGATGCCGTGCGTATCGCGCCAGGCGCCAAGGCCGAGATCTCCGACTGGGGCGGTGATAAAGTCCTGTCGGCGACGGTACGCCGCATCGATCCAGCCGGCTTCACCAAAGTCTCGGCGCTCGGGATCGAGGAACAGCGGGTCAATCTGGTGCTCGATCTGGAGGACAAGGATCCGCGCCTTGGGCACGGCTTCCGTGTCTATGCGCGCCTGACGCTCTGGCAGAGCGACGAGACGCTGCAACTGCCGATCAGCGCGCTGTTCCGCGATGGCCGCCAGTGGAGCCTGTTCGCCATCCGCGACGGCCGGGCGAGGCAGATGCCGGTCGAGATCGGCCATATGAATGACGAGGTGGCGGAACTGATCGGCGGCTTGGCGGAGGGCGATCGTGTCATTCTTCATCCGAGCGACATGGTGAGTGACGGAACGTTGGTCGAGGAGCGTCAGGAGTAAGAGGCGCCCGTGGGTATCGGCGGATTTACAAGGCTCCGCCGGTCTCCCGGATGACGCGCGTCAAGCTGCCGGTCGCCCGAAAGAGCGGGATGAGGCAGGCTTGCAATGCGTGGTAAATGTCGCCCTTGCCGGCGAAGAGCGTGGTCGACGGGACAAGATCCTCGGTCAGTTCCTCGTGCCAGCCGCCATGCGCGTGGTCGAGGCTGTTGTGGGCGATGAAGCTCCAGATCTTGCGGTAGCTTTCCTCGTGGAATTCGCTGGGCAGGTGCTGGTTAAGGAAGTGGGCAGCGGCGGCGCCCTCGCAGAGCGGCCACCATAGCTTCATCTTCTTGTCGGGTACGTTCTCCCAGTCGAGCGTATAGAAGAAGCCGCCCCTGTCCTTATCCCAGCCGAGCGACATCGACTGGAAGAACAGGCCGCGCGCCGCCTCCGGCATCCAGTCGTGCTTCCGGCCACCCAGCACCCAGAGCTGCAGCACCAGGCGGGCCCATTCTAGCCAGTGGCCGGGCGTGGTGCCGGCCGGACGAAACATTTCGTTCGGGTGGTAGTAGATGCGGTCGATCGTCCAGGCCTCGTCGAAATGCTCGGGCACGCGGTAGCCCTGTTCGGCTGCACGACGGCGGATCAGGAGGTCGGCGATGCTCGTCGCCTTGTCGAGATAGCGGTGCTCGCCCGTCGCTTCGAAGGCCGCCATCAAAGCCTCGGTCAGGTGCATATTGGAGTTCTGGCCGCGATAGCCTGGCACCGGTTGCCAGTCGGCCGAGAATTCCTCTGTGATCGCACCGTGCTTGTCTTCCCAGAACCGGGTCTCGATCACCTCCGTGATGTCGGCAAGCATCCGGTCGGCAAGGGGGTGGCCGACCGTCTTCGCCGAGGAAGCCGCCAGCAGTACGAAGGCATGGCCGTAACCCTGCTTGGAGGCGTCGGCGGCGCCCGTGTCGTGGACCTGCCAGAAATAGCCGCCATGGGTCTCGTCACGGTGGTGTTTCCAGAGGAATTGCATGCCGTGGTCGACAAGGTCCGCGGCCCCTGGGCGTCCCAGCAAATCGCCGATGGCGAAACAGTGGACCATGCGTGCGCTGGCATGGATGCCACGGACCGGATTGTCGGTGGACAGCGGCTTGCCGTCGCGCGTCAGCTCGTGAAAACCGCCCTTGGGGTTGATGCTGCCATACTGGAAGAAGTCGAACAGGCCGTTGGCCTGATCCAGCAGCCATCTGCGATGGTAGGGGCGGCCGCTCCAGTTTTCAGCAAAGGCCGAAAAGGTGGTGAGCGTTGACATGGCAATTCTCCCGAGGCGTTCTAATCGGTTGAAATTCTTACCGGCAATTTGCACCCTTGTCACCGCGTCCGCGCGTTTCTCCAGCAGTGCCGGTGTGCAGGGTAAATGAGCTGCGAAGGCCATTCGTATGTTGACATAAAGATATCTTTATGTGATCTGGCTGTGTCGCGTTTGAAACAAGGGAGTACGCTCATGCTCAATTCACTGTTCGGCCAGGAAGGTGCCAATCGGGATGGGGCTGAGGTCATGCGGGCGCTGCGCCAGGCGGCCAGCGAACGCATCCTGATCCTCGACGGCGCCATGGGCACCCAGATCCAGGGGCTCGGGCTCGACGAGGACGCCTTTCGCGGTCAGCGCTTCATCGGCTGCGCCTGTCACCAGCAGGGCAACAACGACCTCCTGATCCTCAGCCAGCCGGACGCGATCGAGGAAATCCACTTCCGCTATGCGATGGCCGGTGCCGATATCATCGAGACCAACACATTCTCATCCACCCGCATCGCCCAGGCCGATTATAAGATGGAAGATGCGGTCTACGACCTCAACCGCGACGGCGCCCTGGTCGCCCGCCGCGCTGCAGTCCGGGCCGAGCGCGAGGACGGTCGACGCCGCTTCGTCGCGGGTGCCATCGGTCCGACCAACCGCACGGCGTCGATCTCGCCCGACGTCAATAATCCCGGCTACCGCGCCGTCTCCTTCGACGACTTGCGCCTCGCCTATGGCGAGCAGATCGACGGGCTGATCGACGGCGGCNNCTGAACGCCAAGGCGGCGATCTTTGCCTGTGAAGAGCGTTTTCTTGCCAAGGGTGTGCGATTGCCGGTGATGATCTCGGGCACGATCACCGATCTCTCCGGCCGCACGCTGTCGGGCCAGACCCCGTCTGCCTTCTGGTATTCGGTGCGCCACGCCAACCCCTTCACCATAGGCCTCAATTGTGCGCTGGGGGCCGACGCCATGCGGCCGCATCTGCAGGAACTGTCTGGCGTCGCCGACACCTTCATCTGCGCCTATCCCAATGCCGGACTGCCGAACGAATTCGGCCAGTATGACGAGAGCCCGGAGGACATGGCCCGGCAGATATCAGGCTTCGCCGAGGAGGGGTTGGTGAATGTGGTCGGCGGCTGTTGCGGCTCGACGCCCGATCACATTCGAGCGATTGCCGAGGCCGTCGCCGGCAAGGCGCCGCGTCGTCCGGCCGAGCACCGGCCGTTCATGGCCTTGTCGGGCCTCGAGCCCTTCGTGCTGACCAAGGAAATCCCCTTCGTCAATGTCGGCGAGCGTACCAATGTCACGGGCTCGGCGAAATTCCGCAAGCTGATCACCGCCGGCGATTTTTCAGCGGCCCTCGTGGTCGCCCGCGACCAGGTGGAAAACGGCGCGCAGATCATCGACATCAACATGGACGAGGGCNNGCGCCAACAGGTCGCCAGCGGCGCGCAGATCCTTGACGTCAACATGGACGAGGGCCTGATCGACAGTGAAAAGGCCATGGTCGAGTTCCTCAACCTGATTGCCGCAGAGCCGGACATCGCCCGCGTGCCGGTGATGATCGATAGCTCCAAGTTCCCGATCATCGAGGCGGGGCTCAAATGCGTGCAGGGCAAGGCGATCGTCAACTCGATTTCGATGAAGGAGGGCGAGGAAGCCTTCATCGCCCAAGCGAAGCTGGTCCGCAATTACGGCGCGGCAGTCGTCGTGATGGCCTTCGACGAGAAGGGCCAGGCCGACACCTATGAGCGCAAGGTCGAGATCTGCGAACGGGCCTACAAGCTCTTGACCGAAGAGGCCGGCTTTGCCCCGGAAGACATCATCTTCGACNNATCGAGGAACACAACAACTACGGCGTCGACTTCATCGAGGCTACCCGCACCATTCGCCAGAAGATGCCGTTGGTGCATATTTCCGGCGGTGTCTCCAACCTGTCCTTCTCGTTCCGTGGCAACGAGCCGGTGCGCGAGGCGATGCATGCCGTGTTCCTCTACCATGCCATCCAGGCGGGCATGGACATGGGCATCGTCAATGCCGGCCAGCTGGCGGTCTATGAGAGCATCGATGCGGACCTGCGCGAGGCTTGCGAGGACGTGGTTCTCAACCGCCGGGACGATTCCACCGAACGCCTGCTGGAGATCGCCGAGCGCTATCGCGGCACCGGGGAGAAGCAGGCCCGCACCCAGGACATGAGCTGGCGCGAGCTTCCGGTCGAGAAGCGGCTGGAGCACGCCCTTGTCAACGGCATCACCGAGTTCATCGAGGCCGATACGGAAGAGGCGCGGCTCAAGGCCGATCGTCCGCTGCATGTGATCGAAGGTCCGCTGATGGCCGGTATGAACGTCGTCGGCGACCTGTTCGGAGCTGGCAAGATGTTCCTGCCGCAGGTGGTCAAATCCGCCCGTGTGATGAAGCAGGCGGTCGCAGTTCTGCTTCCCTACATGGAAGAGGAAAAGCGTGCCAATGGCGGGACCGGCGAGCGCGAGGCTGCCGGCAAGGTGCTGATGGCGACCGTCAAGGGCGACGTGCACNNCGGCAAGAACATCGTCGGCGTCGTACTCGCCTGCAACAATTACGAGATCATCGACCTCGGCGTCATGGTGCCGGCGACCAAGATCCTCGAAGTGGCGCGCGAGCAGCAGGTCGACATCATCGGGCTTTCGGGCCTCATCACGCCGTCGCTCGACGAGATGGTGCATGTCGCGGCCGAAATGGAGCGGCAGGGTTTTTCCATTCCGCTGTTGATCGGCGGCGCTACGACCAGCCGCGTGCACACGGCTGTCAAAGTGGCGCCGCAGTACAAGGCAGGGCAGGCGGTCTATGTCACCGACGCCAGCCGCGCCGTCGGCGTGGTGTCCGCGCTGCTGTCGCCTGACAGCAAGCAGGCCTATACCGATGGCGTGCGTAGCGAATATGCCAAGGTGGCCGAGGCTCATGCCCGCGCCGAAGTGGAAAAGCAGCGCCTGCCCTTGGCGCGGGCCCGGGAGAATGCCGTCAAGCTCGACTGGTCCAGCTACAAGCCGGTCAAGCCAAGCTTCCTCGGGACGAAGGTGTTCGAAGATTATGACCTGGCGGAACTCGCCCGCTATATCGACTGGACGCCGTTCTTCCAGACCTGGGAATTGAAGGGACGTTATCCGGCAATCCTCGAGGACGAGAAACAGGGTGAAGCGGCGCGGCACCTGTTTGCCGATGCCCAGGCCATGCTGGCCAAGATCATCGAGGAGAAGTGGTTCCGTCCGCGGGCTGTTATCGGTTTCTGGCCGGCCAATACGGTCGGCGACGACATTCGCCTGTTTACTGACGAGAGCCGCAGCCAGGAGCTTGCGACCTTCTTCACGCTGCGTCAGCAATTGTCGAAGCGCGACGGCCGGCCCAACGTTGCGCTTTCCGATTTCGTCGCGCCGGCGACAAGCGGCGTCGCGGACTATGTCGGCGGCTTCGTCGTCACGGCCGGTTTCGAGGAGATCGCCATTGCCGAGCGTTTCGAGCGGGCTAACGACGACTACTCCTCGATCCTCGTCAAGGCGCTGGCCGACCGTTTCGCCGAAGCCTTTGCCGAGCGTCTGCACGAGCGCGTGCGACGCGAGTTCTGGGGCTATGCGGCCNNCCGCCCAGCGCCCGGCTATCCGGCCCAGCCCGACCATACGGAAAAGGTTACGCTCTTCCGTCTGCTCGATGCGGAGGCGAAGGCCGGCGTCAAGCTCACCGAGGGCATGGCCATGTGGCCCGGATCGTCGGTCTCGGGCCTCTATATCGGGCATCCGGACAGCTACTATTTCGGCGTCGCCAAGGTCGAGCGCGATCAGGTCGAGGACTATGCGAGCCGCAAGGATATGCCGGTCCGCGAGGTCGAGCGCTGGCTCGGGCCAGTGTTGAACTATGTGCCGGCGCCTCGGGATGAAGCGGTTGCGTGATCGCTGAGGGCTCAGAAAGTGCCGCTCGGAGATTGTTTCCTGGCGTTGAGATACTGATTCAAGTCCTTACCGTGTCGATTCAGGCGATGCCCATAAGGCCTTGAGCCAGAATCGCAAACGGTGATCCGCGGCGACTGTTGTGATCGCTCCTTCGCGCCCGGATTTGGCTTTCTTGCGGATGCGCGGTGCCGTTCATGCCGCCTTGAAGCGAGCCATCAGGTCGGCGCGACCGGGATCGGTCAAAGTCACCGCGGCCGCGAACTCCAGCGGGGTGAGGGCGGCCTCATCCGGATAGATGATCGGGTTGCTGCGGATCTCTTTGGGCAGGAGGGCAAGGACGCGGCTATCGGTGGTTGGCGCGCCGTTGGCTATGTGCTCCTTTACCGCCACCGTTGGATCCATCAGGAAGTCGAGCAGGGCATAGGCAGCCACCTTGTTCGACGCCGCCTTCGGAATGGCAAAATAATCAGTCCAGATTTCGCCGCCATCCTTGCCGAGCACGAACTCGATTTCGGGTATGTCGCGGTTCAGCTGCAGGCCGTCATTGGTCCAGCACATGGCCAGCCAGGCATCGCCGGCGCGCATGGTGGCCTGATAGTCGCTATCGATCGCAAGCAGGTGCGGCTTGACTTCAAGAAGAAGCTTCTCCGCCTCGGCCAGTTCCGCCGGCACGATCGAGTTGAAGGAGTAGCCGAGGGATACCAGCGCGCTGCCGATGGTCGTCAACTGGTAGTCGTGGATTACGGTGCGGCCGCTGCCTTCGTTCATTGCGGTGTCGAAAAATTCCTGCCAGCTCGCGATGTGCGTCCTGAGTTTGTTGGTATTGGCGGCCATGCCTGTGGTGCCCCAATTCTTTGGCACGGCATAGGTCCTGCCGGAAACCTGCCCTGCCCATGTGAAAAGCAGGTTCTGACTGGCGGCGCTGTAGTTGCTGAGGCGGGTAAGGTCGAGTTCCTCGATCAGATCGAGACCCACA
Organism: Rhizobiaceae bacterium UBA1291; assembly: GCA_002307905.1. Taxonomy (GTDB): domain Bacteria; phylum Pseudomonadota; class Alphaproteobacteria; order Rhizobiales; family Rhizobiaceae; genus Allorhizobium. The sequence continues at coordinate 2,500 of DBUL01000005.1, read as the reverse complement.
TAGGTGGAGATCGTGTGATTGGTTGGGACGAAAAGGTCCCAGTCTGCGGCACCGCTCCGCAGTCTCTCCAGCGCCGCCTCGTTCGAGTTCGTCACGCTCAGGTGGACCGCTACGCCGGTGGCGGCAGTGAAGGCTTCGAAGGTTGCCGGATCATGATAGTTCGGCCAGGAACCGAGATTTACATGCTGGCCGAGGTCCTGGGCGGCAGCGTGGCCGATGAAAGGCCGGCCGTATGGCCCGCCAAGCGCCGCCGTGGCGAGGCCGAGGCCGGTGACGCCGAGGAAGTGGCGCCGGCTTACCGAGCCGCGCTTGAGACGCATGAATTCGTCCATGAATCGGGTGGCAGAAACCGGCAGATCGTCTCCGTCCTTCTTCCACATTCGCTGATCCTCGCGCATCCAATCGAACCGGTCTCCATGTTTCCATGATTCCGTAAACAAAGTGGATCGTTCGCGTGGAACTCCCGCGCGCCGGCGATCAGTTTTTGGTCAGAGGGCCCTATGGCTCGCCGTAACGACGTGTCCTCGCCATTCTCGCGGGCTTTTCCACCTCATGCCTGGAGGATAAGAAGATCCGCAGAGTCTATCTTCAGCGACACGGTATCGCCGATGGCCGGCGGCGTGATGCTTGGGTCGTTGAACATGTCGAAGGAGACGGTATTGCCGGCGACGTTGATACGGGTCCGGATGACGGAGCCGAGGAAGTGGCTCGACACGACCTGACCGGTCAGCGTTGTGTCGCCCTTGGCGCCGGCAAGGATAGAGCCGGCTTCTGGGCGCATTGCGATCTGAACCGTGCTGCCGGCTGGAACGGTGATCTTTTCCTTTAGCGCAACAGTCAGATCGCCGATCGCGACGGTGCTGTTTTGAGGATCAACGACCTTGGCTTCGATCAGGTTGAGCGTGCCGACAAAGGAGGCGACAAAGCGGGTGGAGGGACGATTGTAGATCTCGAAGGGCGTGCCGATCTGGTCGGCGTGGCCGGAGTTCATCACCACGACGCGGTCGGAGATCGACAGGGCCTCTTCCTGATCGTGGGTGACGAAGACCGTGGTGATGCCGAGCTGGCGCTGGATCTGGCGGATTT
>DBUL01000005.1:0-1387 GCA_002307905.1 Rhizobiaceae bacterium UBA1291 | reverse complement strand
CTCGTCTTTCGGCTTGCCGGCCACTTTTAGTCCGAAAGCGACGTTGTCGAACACATTCATGTTGGGAAACAGCGCATAGGCCTGAAATACCATGCCGATATTGCGCTGGTTCGATTTTAGGCGTGACTGGTCCTTGCCGTCAATGGTGATGGTGCCCCCCGTGGGGACCTCGAAGCCGGCCACCATCCGCAGAATCGTCGTCTTGCCGCAGCCGGACGGCCCGAGGAACGAGACGAATTCACCCTTGTTGATCGACATGTTGAAGTCGTGAACGACTTTGACCGCCCCGAAGGACTTCTGGATATTCGTCAGGGTCAAAAATGCCATAAATCTATCCTCAAGCGGGGCGCTGGCCGGTCTTTTGCAGCCGTGAGACAAGTTGGATCAATACGAGGCAGCCCCAGGTAATGCCGAAGGCGATAACCGACAGCGCGAAAGGTTCGTAAGCCTTGTTGGCCCCGATACGTTGCAGGTATGGACCAAATGCCGGGCGGTCGAGCAGGGCCGCGATTGTGAATTCGCCGATGACGATGGCGAAGGTCAGGAAGGCGCCGGACAGCACTGCGGGAACCACGTTCGGCAGGATGATGCGGGCGAGGATGCGCACCCAGCCGGCCCCCAGGCTTTGTGCCGCTTCGGTGAGCGTTGCGACGTCGATCGTTCGAAGGCCGGTATCGACTGCGCGATACATGTAGGGCAGTGCGAGCATGGTGTAGCCGAAGGCAAGCAGCAGGTTGGTTCCGAACACCGACCCCGTCAGCGGCAACCAGCTCGATGTGTTGTAGAGCCGGATATAGCCAAACACGACGACGATCGCCGGAATGACCAGCGGCAGGAGGGTCAGGAATTCGACATAGGGTCTGGCCCAGGGCATCTTGAGCCGGACCCAAAAGGCGGTTGGCACAACCAGCAGCACGCCGATGGCGATCGTCACCAGCGCCATGATGACCGAATAAGTGAAGGTCTGCTGGAACTGCGGGTCAGCCAGCACCTTGGCATAGGCGTCGAATGAATAGACACCACGGCGGGCCTTCAGCGAGAATTCAAACAGGCCGCCCAGCGGTACGATGAAATAGAGCAGGCCAAAGATCAGGGCGGCCCAACCGACGATACGTGCCCAATAACTCATTTCAGCCACCTCTCGGCGCGAATGCGCAACCAGATATAGAGGACATTGGCGATGGCCGTGACCACGATCATGCCGAATGCCATGGCATAGCCGAGATGCGGATTGCCCAGCACGTCGCCACGGATCTGTGCGTAGAGCTGGATCGGCACGATGTTGAGGCTCGAGCCGGTCAGCGCAATGGCGGTCGCGACAGCGCCAAAGGCATTGGCGAACAGCAAGGCGAAAGTCCCGAGGATCGCGGGAAAGAGAATCGGCAGG
>DBUL01000031.1:12472-16461 GCA_002307905.1 Rhizobiaceae bacterium UBA1291 | reverse complement strand
CTGCGGCACCGCCGCCGTGGTCGCCGCTATTGGCACCGTCAAGTATCCGGACGGAGAGTTCCAGATCGGCGGTGGCGAGACCGGACCGGTCACGACCCGGCTGCGCGACGCACTGGTCGGCATCCAGCGCGGCCAGAGCAATGACCGCCACGGCTGGATCCACGTCATCGACGGCGTGTGAAACCGCTCCCACGTCAACCTATTTGATGGCAAAGGCCTGTCCGCAGCGCGGATGGGCCTTTTCCGTTTCAGGTCCTGGTTAGTTGGCCGCCCGCTGGCCCCATTGCTCGGCCTTCCAGGCGACCACCATAAGCGCGCCGATGACAGTGATATGCTCCATCACGACGTAGAATTCGATTGTCTTGAACGGTTCCTCNNCGTCAGCGCGGTGAAGACGCCGAGCATGCCGGCGCCAAGCCACGTCCAGCGATTAAGGATGATGAGCGCCGAACCGACGAGTTGCACGATTGCCGTAGCAACGGCGAAGGCCGCCGGTGGGTTGAGGCCGAAATGGGCCATCTCTCCTACAGCAGCCTGGAAATCGACCAGCTTGGCGATCCCGCTTGCCCAGAACATGTAGGTCAGCACGATGCGGGCCAGGTAACCGAACCAACTGGTCGCGGTCATGGAAGTAATGACGTTTTTCATAAAGCAATCCCCTACTATGAGGCCGTGCAGTTTCGTCATTCTTCGAGTAATGGCAAGGGCGAAATCTTGCAGTGGCGGAGCATAGATGGAGACCGGTCCATCCGAAGGGGATGGCGTGAAATGGCTGCGGCAGATGTCAGGTCTGAGACGCAGGTTGGTCTATGATTAACCGCGGCAGCACGCGCTTTAACCGGGTGTTAACCATAAGTTTCTTAGATTTGAGCCATGTGAAAGAACTCCTGGGGGCTTGAGAATGACGATTTCCCGCCGCAGCCTGCTGATTGGCCTGCCGCTGCTACTGGCAGGATGCCAGACCGGCCCGAGCCCGCAGTCGATGTATGATGCGCGGCCAAATGAGCCGCATCCGCTGAAAAAGGTGCCGATCGACAAGATCAAGCCGGAACTGCGCCGCCAGGAGGTCGCCTACGAAACGAGCCAGCCCGCCGGCACGATCGTCGTCGATACGCCGGCCCGCCGCCTCTACTACGTGCTGGGCAACGGCCGGGCGATACGTTACGGCGTCGGCGTCGGTCGCAGCGGCTTGGCACTTGCCGGGGTTGCCCATATCGGTCGCAAGGCGGAATGGCCGAGCTGGACGCCCACAGGGAACATGATTCGCCGTGATCCGCAGCGGAACCTGAAATATGCAGGTGGTGTGCCGGGTGGGATCAACAATCCGCTCGGCGCGCGCGCGCTCTACCTCTATCGTGGCAGCAAGGACACGATGTTCCGCATTCACGGAACCAACCAGCCGTGGTCGATCGGACAGGCCATGTCGTCGGGATGCATCCGCATGATGAACCATGATGTGATCGACCTCTACGACCGCGTAAAGGTCGGGAGCCGGGTTCTGGTGCTGCAGGCCTGACAGCCTGCGGTCAACCAGTCGTCAGCGGCCGGCCCGAGGCGAAAGCAGGCCGGTCGATAGTAGCACGCCGGCCCCTGTTACCAGTGTCGCGACGGCCGTCACGATGCCGAGCGGTTCGCCAAGCAGGAGCGCACCGCCTATACCGCCGCGACTGGCGTCACGGCGGTATAGGCGGCAGCCTGCGTTCCGCCGAGGCTGCGGACCGCCGTGCCGTAGAGCACAGTGGCCAGCAGGCCCGAGAGCAGGCCTTGCGTCACGAACTGCAAGCCTGTTTCGGCAATTGGCGCGGTAAGCAGATGCGTGCCGAGGAAGGGGATGAGCGCGAGGTTGATGATGGTCGACCAGATGCAGATCAGCGCCCCGCCCTCGAAGGCCGAAAGCCCCGACTTTCGGAAGGCGTGGGTGTAGATCGCCCACAGCGTGGCGCCGGCCGGCAGCACCGTATAGCTTACCCAGGACAGGCGGCCAGATGACAGGTTGTCGACGAGCAGCAAGACGCCACCGGTGAGGATCGCCAGCATGCCAAGCTTGCGCATGCGGTCCGGCCGCTCGCCAAGGAGTGCGACGCCGATCAGCGCTGCCGCAAGCGGCATGACGCCGGGCAAAAGCACGCCGGCGGCGGAGGCCGGCGTTGCCTTCATGCCGAAGGCGACCAGTTGGAAGAACGGCGCGCCTGAGCCGAGCACCATCAGCACCAGGGTCCATTTCGGCGTACCCTTGGGCCAGAGCCCGGTGCGCAGCCAGAAGGGCGCAAGCACCAGGGCGGGCACGCCATAGCGCAGCAGGCTGAGGTCAAGCGCGGAAAGCGAGGTGCCGACACTGTGGCGCGTCGAGATCAGCCAGGCCGCCCAGATCAGCACGACTGACAAGGCAGAGGCGGCGCCGAGGCCGGCTGAAAGCGGTGGTCGGGTGGCGGGGCTGGCGGCAGTCATGAAGCACTCCTGGAGAGACGGCGCCAGTATAGCCTCGGTGTCCGTGGCGTGTCCTTGCCATTTGCGCTTGCCTGATCGTCTCAATTGGCACAAAATTGCGGTAGAGTGCGATAAAGGTTCTGGATATGCCGAAACTCGACAAATTCGATCTTGCCATCCTTGAGGCCCTGCAGGCCGATGCGCGGGCGACCAATGTCGAGATCGCCGAACGGGTCAATCTGTCGCCGTCGCCCTGCCTCCGGCGGATCCGCATGCTGGAGCAGGCCGGCATCATTCGCGGCTATCGGGCCGATATCGACCGACGCACCGTCGGGTTGGAACTGACGGTTTTCGTCGCCTTCAAGGTGGCCCACCACACGCGCGAGCATGCCCATGCCTTCCAGCAGGCCCTTCAGGATCTGCCGGAAGTGGTCGGCTGCTACATGATTTCCGGCCATTCCGATTTTATGGCCGAGGTGGTGGTCGAGAACCTTGGTGCCTATGAGGCACTTTTGACTGACAAGCTGCTGGTCCTGCCGCATGTCACCGACATCCAATCGAATTTCGCCATTCGCAGCGTCAAGACCGGCGGCCCCCTGAAGCTGCCGTCGGTCAAGGGGTGACGCGGGGCGAACACCGCCTCGTTCCGGCTGTCAGAAGCCTTCGAGCACGATCTTGCCCTTGGTCCGGCCCGATTCGATCAGAGCGTGCGCCTTCTTCAAGTTGGCGGCATTGATGGTGCCGAGCGTTTCGGTGAGCGTCGTGCGGATCTGGCCGCTGTCGACCAGTTCGGCGACGTGGGTCAGCAATTTGTGCTGCTCGATCATGTCGGCGGTCTGGAAGACGGCGCGGGTGAACATCGATTCCCAGTGGATCGACACCGCCTTGCCCTTGAACGGCATGACGTCGAAGCCGCCCTTGATTTCGTCGATGATGCCGAACCGGCCCTGCGGCGCGACGATCGCCAGGAGATCAGCGACATGCAGGTCGCTGCGGGTGACCGAGAAGACGAAGGCCGGTGCGCCGATGTCGAGCGCTGCATATTGGGGTGCGAGCGCGTTGCTGTGGTCGAGCACGTGATGCGCGCCGAGATCCTTGACCCACTGGCTGGTTTCCGGCCGCGACGTGGTGGTGATGATGGTTAGGTTTGTCAGCGCGCGGGCGAGCTGGATCGCCATCGAGCCGACGCCGCCGGCGCCGCCGGTGACGAGTAGCGCGTTGTTGGCGCCGGCCACCTTGTCGTGCACCTTGAGGCGATGGAATAGCATCTCGTAGGCGGTGATCGCGGTGAGCGGAATCGCGGCGGCTTGGGCGAAGCTCAGGCTCTTCGGCTTCAATCCGACAATGCGCTCGTCGACCAGGTGGAATTCGCTGTTGGTGCCGGGACGATTGATGACGCCGGCATAGAAGACCTCGTCGCCGGGCTTGAACAGCGTAACGTTCTCGCCGACCGCCTTGACCACGCCCGAGGCGTCATAGCCGAGAATGCGGTGCTGGCCGGGTTCCGGCTGAGCGGCGGAACGGACCTTTGTGTCGACCGGGTTGGCCGACACGGCCTTCAC
>DBUL01000031.1:4098-12379 GCA_002307905.1 Rhizobiaceae bacterium UBA1291 | reverse complement strand
ACCCGGGGTGCCGCGTTAATATGGGCTTCTCGCACACGAGGGTTCCCGCCGGACGGTGGGCCGGAAAGGATCCATGAGACTCAAAGCGGTTTTCAATCGGGACGGCGGCACGTTCAAGACCACCGACATGGACGCCTATTGCGCCCGTGCAGAGGAGATCTTCCGAGCGGCGGGTCACGACATATCCTTCGCCGTCGTGGCCGGGAGTGATTTGGTCGAGCGGCTGGAGGCGTCAGCGCATGAAGAGGGTATCGATGCGCTGATCGCCGGTGGCGGCGACGGCACAATCTCGGCTGCCGCCGGCATTGCCTGGAAGGCCGGTGTTACCCTCGGTGTTATTCCTGCCGGCACGATGAACCTCTTTGCCCGTTCGCTGAAGCTGCCGCTAGACATCTATGCCGTTCTTGAAACCCTGGCTGAGGGCCGGGTTCAGGCGGTCGATATTGCAACCGTCAACGACCGTCCCTTCGTCCACCAGTTTTCCGCCGGTTTGCACGCCCGCATGGTGCGCATGCGCAATGCCATGGATTTTGCCTCGCGTCTCGGCAAGGTGCGCGCAAGCACGCGCGCGGCTTTGAGCGTGATGCTGCGGCCGTCGCACTTCGAGGTAATCTTCGATATCGACCGGGACGGGCGAAACGACCGCCGGCTGGTCTCGGCGATTTCCGTCTCAAACAATCCGTTCGGGGAAAACCCGCTGTTCTTTGCCGATGATCTGACCACCGGGAGACTCGGCGTCTATCTGGCGGACCCGCTGAAGCCGGTCGGCGTAGCAAAACTCGCCTATGACATTCTGCGTGGCAAGCTGAAGGACAATGAAGCGGTCAGCGCCACGACCGCCGGGCGCGTGCGGTTGCACTTCCCCAAGCGCCGCCACGGCGCGCTCTGCGTCGTCGACGGGGAACTCTTGCGCATGCCGCGCGATGTGGACATCCGTCTCCATCCCCGTGGACTCAATGTTCTGGTTCCTGCTGCGGTGTCGTCCAGCGCGTTGGATAGATAAGGCACCTGCGCAGCGGTGTTCAATCGTCAGATAGCTGCAGGTCTGTTCCCTTCAGCATTGTCGATCTCCTTGAACAAGACGGTCTGGTCGATGAGATAACGGGCAAAGATCGGCAAGCTGGCGCCGCCGACGGCGCGGGCCTGGGCGCCCACCGCGCCCTCGATGATGTCGGGAAAGACGATGCCCTGGAGGTCGAGCTTCCCAATCTCCTCGATGGTGGCGGCCACGAGGCGTTCCCGGACCCATTCCGGGAAGCCTCCGTCGATGATGGCGGCCGAAAAATCGATGATCGAACTGGCGGCAATGATCGCCTGGGCAAGTGCTGCGGCACAGTCGCGGATCCAGATGTCCAGCGGCTCGCCGAAGTCGATCCAGTCCTTGGCATCGTACCACAGTGGCTGCGGATCGATGCCGCGCTCACGCAGCAGTCGTTCGAGTACGAAGATCGAGGCGATCTCCAACAATTGCCGCGTCTCGCCATGCTTGTTCCGTACCGGCAGCGGGCCGATTGCGCCGGCGGTTCCCGTGCGGCCGACGAAGACCGTCGAATTGAGCACGATGCCGCCGCCGATGAAGGAGCCGACATAGAAATAGACGAAGTCCGGATAGCGCGGCCCGACGCCGAACACCAGTTCCGCCCCGCAGGCGCTGGTGGCGTCGTTTTGCAGGTAGACGGGATAGGGCAGGCGGCTTGCCACCTCAGCCTGAAGATCGAAGCCGCGCCAGGCCTCCATCGCACCTTCCGGCGCGCCGACCTCGCGCGCCCAGTTCCACAGCTCGAAGGGCGCGGCAATGCCGACGCCGGCGATGGCACTGCGCTGCGAGGCTGAGAGCTCGTGCTGCAGTTCGCCGATCCCCGAGACGACGAAATCGAGGATTTCGGCCGGATTGGGATAGGGATAGGTGAGGTGACGGTTGAGGCGGATCGTGCCGACGAAGTCCATCAGGATGAGATCGGCGCTGCGTCGCCCGATCTTGACGCCGAAGGAGAGCACGGCGTCCGGGTTCAGATGCATCGGCACCGAGGGTTGGCCGACGCGTCCGCGTACCGGCTTGCCGCGGATCAGCAGGTCGTCCTTTTCCAGCGCCCGCATGATGACCGAGACGGTCTGGGCCGAAAGGCCGGTCAGCCTGGCGATCTCGGCCTTGGACACGCCGCTGTTGCGGCGGACATGGGATAGTACGAGCCGTTCGTTATAGGCGCGGACGCGCACCTGATTGGCGCCGCCGGCAGCAGGCGTGGAAGGCGATTGCTCGCTTGACCCACTTTGGATTTCCGACAATGCCATGGTCGCTCCTCCCTCGGTCGCTCCCCGCTGCCTTGTAGAATATGATCACCAACATGTCACAGCGAATTAATAATTCAACCGGATTTATTTATTGACAATCGAATTCTGCTGATGTTGTAAATGGTGCGTGGAGAAACGGCGGCCTTGATGAGGACCGCCAGCCGGGTGTGGGAGCGCCTGGGCACCACGCTCATGGTCCGGAGTATCCGGGTCGATCGTTTTTCGGGAGGAATCACATGAAGAAGTCTCATTTCGCCGCGTCGCTGGCAGCGCTTGCGCTCGGTACCATTCTTGCGGCTCCGGCCAGCGCCGCCGACGTTTCGGCCTGCCTGATCACCAAGACCGACACCAATCCCTTCTTCGTCAAGATGAAGGAGGGCGCGACCGCCAAGGCGACCGAACTTGGCATGACGCTGAAATCCTATGCCGGCAAGATCGACGGGGATTCCGAAAGCCAGGTCGCCGCCATCGAAACCTGCATTGCCGACGGCGCCAAGGGTATCCTTTTGACCGCCTCCGACACCAAGGGCATCGTTCCGGCCGTTCAGAAGGCCCGCGACGCCGGCCTGCTGGTCATCGCCCTCGACACGCCTCTCGAGCCGATCGACGCCGCAGACCAGACCTTCGCCACCGACAACCTTCTGGCCGGTGAACTGATCGGCAAATGGGCTGCGGCAACGCTTGGCGACGCCGCCAAGGATGCCAAGATCGCCTTCCTCAACCTCACCCCGTCGCAGCCGTCGGTCGACGTCCTGCGCAACCAGGGCTTCATGAAGGGCTTCGGCATCGACGTTGCCGATATCAACAAGATCGGCGACGAAAGCGATCCGCGCATCGTCGGCCATGACGTAACCAACGGCAACGAGGAAGGCGGCCGCACCGCCATGGAAAACCTCTTGCAGAAGGATCCGACGATCAATGTCGTCCACACCATCAACGAACCGGCCGCTGCCGGCGCCTATGAAGCGCTGAAGGCCGTCGGTCGCGAGAAGGACGTGCTGATCGTTTCCGTCGACGGCGGTTGCCCGGGCGTGCAGAATGTCGCTGAGGGCGTGATCGGCGCGACCTCGCAGCAGTATCCGCTGCTGATGGCCTCCATGGGCATCGAGGCGATCAAGAAGTTCGCCGACACCGGCGAGAAGCCGGCCGCGACCGAAGGCAAGAACTTCTTCGACACCGGCGTGGCGCTGGTCACCGACAAGCCGGCTGCCGGCGTCGAGTCGATCGACACGAAGGCCGGCAAGGACAAGTGCTGGGGCTAAGGGCCCGACTTCGAGCCGGTGATTGCGCGCAGAGGAGCCTCAACTCCCCTCAGCGCAAGCATGCTGGCCATTGCGACCGGCCCACCGGGCGGAGGGTCGGTCGCTCCCAATCAGCAGAGACACGCGCGGGACAGCCAGGGAGGACGAGGTGATGCAGTCTGCAGATCCGGTTTCGCAGCCGAGCCAGGAATTCGAGAAGGTATTGGCCGACAGTTCGACCCAGGTCGCCTCCTTCGACACCCATGACAAGACGCCGCTGCAGAAGTTTCAGCACTTCTTGCATTCGAGCCCGGCAGCCGTGCCGCTGATCGTGCTGGTGCTGTCACTCGCCGTCTTCGGCGTCCTTCTGGGAGGAAAATTCTTCTCCGCCTTCACTTTGACCCTCATCCTGCAACAGGTGGCGATCGTCGGCATTGTCGGCGCCGCCCAGACATTGGTTATCCTGACGGCCGGCATCGATCTTTCGGTCGGCGCCATCATGGTGCTGTCTTCGGTGGTCATGGGCCAGTTCACCTTCCGCTACGGCCTGCCGCCCACGTTTGCCGTGCTGTGCGGCCTGGCCGTCGGCGCCGCCTGCGGCTGGATCAACGGCCAGTTGGTCGCCCGCATGAAGCTGCCGCCCTTCATCGTCACGCTCGGCATGTGGCAGATCGTGCTCGCCTCCAATTTCCTCTATTCGGCCAACGAGACGATCCGCAGCCAGGACATCGCCGCCAACGCGCCGATCCTCCAGTTCTTCGGCCAGAACCTGCGCATCGGCAGCGCCGTCTTCACCTATGGCGTCATCTTCATGGTGCTGCTCGTCGCGCTGCTTTGGTACGTGCTCAACCGCACCGCCTGGGGCCGCCATGTCTATGCCGTCGGCGACGATCCGGAGGCGGCGGAACTCGCCGGCGTCAACGTCAAGCGCATGCTGGTCTCGGTCTATACGCTGTCGGGCCTGATCTGCGCGCTGGCCGGCTGGGCGCTGATCGGCCGCATCGGCTCGGTTTCCCCGACCGCCGGCCAGTTTGCCAATATCGAGAGCATCACGGCCGTGGTGATCGGCGGCATCTCGCTCTTCGGCGGCCGCGGCTCCATCCTCGGCATGCTGTTCGGCGCGCTGATCGTCGGTGTCTTCTCGCTCGGCCTGCGCCTCATCGGCACGGACCCGCAGTGGACCTATCTCCTGATCGGCGTCCTCATCATCGCCGCCGTGGCAATCGACCAGTGGATCAGAAAGGTAGCAGGCTGATGGCTCAGGAACCCATTCTCACCGCGCGCGGCCTCGTCAAGCGCTACGGCCGCGTCACAGCCCTCGACAGTGCCGACTTCGACCTCTATCCGGGCGAGATCCTCGCCGTCATCGGCGACAATGGTGCTGGCAAGTCCTCGATGATCAAGGCGATCTCCGGCGCCATTGCTCCGGACGAGGGTGAGATCCGGCTGGAAGGCCAGGCGGTGCAGTTTCGCTCGCCGATCGAGGCGCGCAAGGCCGGCATCGAGACGGTCTACCAGAACCTCGCCTTGTCGCCGGCGCTGTCGATCGCCGACAACATGTTCCTCGGCCGCGAACTGCGCAAGCCGGGCATCATGGGCAGCGTCTTCCGCTCGCTTGACCGTCCGGCCATGGAAAAGTTCTCGCGTGACAAGCTCTCCGAACTCGGCCTGATGACCATCCAGAACATCAACCAGGCGGTGGAAACACTGTCTGGCGGCCAGCGCCAGGGCGTGGCCGTGGCTCGGGCCGCCGCCTTCGGCTCCAAGGTCATCATCCTCGACGAGCCGACCGCAGCGCTCGGCGTCAAGGAAAGCCGCCGCGTGCTGGAACTGATCCAGGACGTGCGTTCGCGCGGCATCCCGATCGTGCTGATCAGCCACAACATGCCGCATGTCTTCGAGGTCGCCGACCGCATCCACATCCACCGGCTCGGCCGACGCCTCTGCGTCGTCAATCCGAAGGACTATACGATGTCGGATGCGGTGGCCTTCATGACCGGCGCCAAGGAAGCTCCGAGCGAGGCACTGGCCGCATGAGCCTGACGGCAAACGAGATTGCCGCAACCATTATACGGCGCGCCGAAGGGGCGCGCCGTTTTCTCGTCGCGATCGCTGGTCCGCCGGGCGCCGGCAAGTCGACGCTCGCCGAACGGCTCGTCGAGATCCTCAATGCACGCGGAGAACGCGCGGTCGTCCTGCCGATGGACGGTTTCCATATGGACAACGGCATCCTTGAGCAACGCGGGCTTTTGCCGCGCAAGGGGGCGCCGGAAACCTTCGATGTGCGCGGCTTCGCCGACATCGTGCGCGCGGTCAGGCTGGGCGATGAGGACGTGCTTGTACCGGTCTTCGATCGGGACCGCGACATTGCCATCGCCTCGGCCCGCAGCATCGCGCCACAGGACCGCATCGTGCTTATCGAGGGCAATTACCTGCTGCTCGACCTGCCGCCATGGGCGGGCCTCGCGCCGCTTTTCGATTTCTCGATCTTCGTCGCCCCGTCCGTCGAGGAACTGCAGCGGCGGCTCACAGCCCGCTGGCAAGGCTATAGGCTCGACACCGCCGGCATAGCCTGCAAGCTCAACGGTAACGACCTGCCCAATGCACGTCTTGTCATGGAGAAGAGCAGACCGGCGGAGCTGAGTATCGACGGCTTCTGAAAGCTCTTGAAGCCGCAAAACAGAAGAGCCGCCCTGTGCGGCGGCTCTTTTCATCTGTCGATCGAGATTGGTCTATCAGAACTTGAAGTTCACGCCGATCTTGCCGGTATGGAAGCGCTGGTCGATGTCAGCGTCCGAGCCCGGGTAGACTTCATAGCTGGAATTGCCGAAGTCGTAATACATGTATTCCGCCTTGACCGACCACCGCGGCGAGAAAGCGTATTCGACACCCGCACCGGCAACCCAGCCCGTATCGGTCTTGCTGTCGCTGCCGTCGTCGCCCGCTCCGTCGTCGGTGCTCATCTCGAAGCGGCCGATGCCGAGACCGCCGGTGCCGTAGACCAGCAGATTGTCGAAGCTGTAGCCGACACGACCGCGAACGGTCGCAAGCCACTGGGCCTCGCTGGAGCAAGTGAAGGCCGGGTTGGGGCAAGCGGTATCGCCTTCGATGCCGGAGGCGGAAATGTCGGCTTCCGCACCGAACACCCAGGCGCCGGACTGGAAGTTGTAGCCGACCTGCGCGCCGCCGAGGACACCGTCGCCCTCGTGGTCGGCGGTGGTGCCAATGGGGTCGAACGTCCAGTCGATAATCGACTTGCCCCCGCCGATGTGGCCGCCGATGTAGAACCCGGACCAATCGCTGGAGACGGGTGTCTCATAAGGCATAGACATGTCCGCGGCGACGGCCGGAGACACCATGGCTGCAAACAGGACTGCACTTGCGAAATGCTTGATCATTGCCTCATCCCTCTCGCTCAAATGTGAGCTATTAGTACAATAGGATATGCCGCTATACAATTCGGCCATGCCGTATTCGTCGTCAAGTAACCCAGATGCAACACCTAAGCGTGTGGTGTTGACGCTTGTTAACTCTACGCAATCACCGAGGCCGAGTGATGAAAGCATCGCCCTGGCGGGAACTGAAGCGTGATGCACGACCGTGCATGATTTCCCGCGCGATAGGTGTGACTCAGATGCGCGGCAGATAGGTCTGGTAGTCGAAGCTCGACACGGTGCGCAGGTAGGTGATCGCTTCCTTGCGCTTGGTGTCGCCGTAGATGCGCTGGTACTCGGCGCCGAAGACGTCGGCGATGAAGGCCGAGGCGCAGAACCGGTCGACGGCGGTCAGGAAGTCGTGGGTCAGCATGTCGGGATTTTCCGGCGCACTATCGGGCGTGGTGACCGGACCCGGATCGAGGTCTTCGTCAAGTCCGAGCAGGATGCCGCCGAGGATCGCGGCGAGCAGCAGGTGCGGATGGGCGTCGGCGCCGGCGACGCGGTGTTCGACGCGGGCGGCCGGGCCTTCGCTGTCCGGGATGCGGATCGCCGTGCCGCGATTGCCAAAACCCCAGTCGACCTTGTCGGGCGCGAATGAGCCCGGCTGGAAGCGTCGGTAGGAGTTGGCGAAGGGCGCAAAGATCAATTGGGCGTCCTGCATCGTCCTCAGCATGCCGGCGGTGATCGACTTGAGCTTGAGCGGATCGGCGCCCTTGGCATCGAGTATGTTCCGACCGTCCTTGTCGATGATGCTGGCATGCACATGCAGGCCCGAACCTGCATGGTCGGCATAGGGCTTGGCCATGCAGGTGGCTTTCAGGCCATGGCGCCGGGCGGCGAAATCGACCACGCGCTTCAGGTAGATGCAGTCATCCGCGGCCGCCATCGCATCGGCCTTGTGCAAGAGGTTCACCTCAAACTGGCCGGGACCGAATTCGGCGGTCGTGGCGTCGGCCGGCAGGCCCATCTCNNGCCGAGGAAATCCTCCATCGCCGCCGTTGCCCGCATGTCGTAAAGCTGGAAGCCCTCGACCTCGCCGTCCATCACCAGGGCCTTCGGCGGCATCGGCTTGCCGGTTTCGCGAAAATCCGGCTCGACCACGTAGAATTCCAGTTCGGTGGCGACGACCGGCGTCAGCCCGCGTTCCTCGAAACGCTTCATCACATTGGCGAGAATGGCGCGTGGACAGATGTAGTGCGGATTGCCGTCGAGCGTGTGCATGGTGGCAAGCACCTGCTTTGAGCCGGTCGGGCCCCAGGGCAGGGTGGTGAGCGAGTTGCGGTCGGCCATGCAGATGCCGTCCGGATCGCC
>DBUL01000031.1:368-3966 GCA_002307905.1 Rhizobiaceae bacterium UBA1291 | reverse complement strand
GGCCGGCACGCGGCTCTTCGCCGCCCTTGCCAAACGCAATTTGGAAGGTCATGTTCGTAGCCGATAAACTTCCGCCTTTCAATCAGGCAAGGAAAAGCAGGACGTCTCGGACCGGCCTCGACCCGCCGGTGCGCGGCCGCCGCTGCGAGTGCACCTTGCGCAAGGATTTTTGCCATGACGAAGACTGCCGCCGCTCTTTCCAATCTCGGTGCCATTGACGCTGCCCATCATCTGCATCCCTTCTCGGACATGAAGAAGCTGAACGACGCGGGCACGCGCATCATCAACCGGGCCGACGGCGTGCATATCTGGGATTCCAACGGCAAGCAGTATCTCGACGCCTTCGCCGGCCTGTGGTGCGTTAATGTCGGCTATGGCCGCAAGTCGATCGCCGATGCGGCCTATGCGCAGATGCAGGAACTCCCCTATTACAACACCTTCTTCGGCACGACCACGCCGCCTGCGACTCTGCTGGCCCAGAAGATCGCCGGCCATACGCGCGGCAAGCTCAACCACGTCTTCTTCACCAATTCCGGCTCGGAAGCCTCCGACACCTGGTTCCGCATGGCGCGGGTCTATTGGAAGGCGCTCGGCCATGAGACCAAGACCCAGGTGATCGCCCGCAAAAATGCCTATCATGGCTCGACGGTCGCTGGCGCCTCGCTCGGCGGGATGACGTGGATGCACGAGCAGGGCAACCTGCCGATCCCTGGCATTCACCACATCAACCAGCCCTACTGGTATGCCGAGGGGGGCGATCTTTCGCCGGAGGCATTCGGTCTCAAGGTGGCAAAGGAACTCGAGGACAAGATCCTCGAGCTTGGCGAGGACAATGTCGCCGCCTTCGTCGCCGAACCAATCCAGGGCGCCGGCGGCGTGATCGTGCCGCCGGACAGCTATTGGCCGGAAATCAAGCGCATCGCCGCGAAATACAACATCCTGCTGGTCGCCGATGAGGTGATCTGCGGTTTCGGCCGCCTCGGCACCTGGTTCGGCCATCAGTATTACGATTTCGAGCCGGACCTCGCGCCGATCGCCAAGGGATTGTCTTCCGGCTATCTGCCGATCGGCGGCGTGCTGGTCTCCGAGCGGGTGGCAAAGGTGATGATCGAGGAACTCGGCGATTTCTACCACGGCTACACCTATTCGGGCCATCCGGTGGCGGCTGCCGCGGCGATCGAGAACCTTCGGATCATTGAGGAGGAAGGTTTGGTCGAGCGGGTGCGCGACGACATCGGCCCCTATCTGACCCAGGCGCTCCAGTCGCTCACGGATCACGACCTGGTCGGTGAGGCCGTCAATGTCGGCCTGATGGGCGCGGTCCAGATAACCGCCGACAAGGCGACCCGCCGCNNGCGCGCCACCGGCGACCGCATGCTCTTCTCGCCGCCGCTGATCATCGCGCGTTCCGAGGTCGACCAGGCGGTCGATACGTTGCGCAAGGGGCTCGACTGGCTGAAGGAAAATCACAAGGAATAGGGGCGGTTAGCCAGCATCCTTTGCCCCGCCCTGGCCCTCTCACCGTTGAACGGGAGAAGGCGCCGGCAGGCGGATGAGGAAGCGGTGCCGACAAGCCCCTGAGAAGCCGTTGAGACCTCACGGCATGAGCTGTCCGCCATTGACGTCGATCGTCTGGCCGGTGATGTAGCCCGATAGCATTTCGGAGGCGAGGAAGAGGTAGGCGCCGACGCAGTCTTCCGGCGTGCCGGTCCTGCGTAACGGCACGCTGGCCGCGACCTGGTCGAGCTGTCCGGCAAGGGCATAGCGATCCTGGAACGGTGTTGCGATCACGCCGGGCGCCACCGCGTTGACGCGGATATTGTATTTGCCGAATTCGAGCGCCATGCCCTTGGTGACGGCCGCCACGAAGGCCTTGGACGAGCCGTAGATTCCCGATCCGGCCGTGCCGCCACTGCGTGCCGCAACGGACGTCGTGTTGATGATGAAGCCACCATCCTTCTTGAGGTGGGCGACCGCAGCACGGCTGGTTGCGACGACCGATCGCGCATTGACGTCCATGACCTTGTCATAGTGCGCGTCGGTCATCTCTTCGTAGAGGACGCGGGCGATCATGCTGCCGGCATTGTTGATGAGCCCGTCCAGCCGCCCGAAAGTCTGCGCGACTGTGTCGACTGCGGCGGCCATCTCCTCCGATTTCGCCGCATCGGCCTGGACGAGCGCGACCTTGCCGCCGGCGCGCTCGATGTCGCCGGCAATCGCCTGGGCGGCATCGACGCCGGAATGGTAGTGAAGGCCGACCGAAGCCCCTTGCGCGGCGAAGGCGCGGGCAAGGGCGGCACCGATCCCGCTCGAGGCGCCGGTGATCAGCACCGCCTTGCCGGAGAGATCGGGAATGGTCAGTGTATTGGTCATGTCGTGCCTCCTTTTGACGGGGCACAATACACGCTCAATCGAACGGCATTTCAAGCTCCTGCCGGATCAAGCCGCCTGCCATTCGAAGGGCAGCGGCGCCTCGCGGAATGCGAAGCGGTCGAGATGGCTCGATACCACGCCCTTCATCCGCTCCAGCACCTCGTCCGATGCCGCCTCGATCTCCACGGTCAGCGCCTTGTCGTCGGTGCTCATGGTGGCGACCGCCTCGGAGAAGCGGACGATGCCGCTCCTTTCGCCCAGTTCGACGTCGAGCTTGTGGCTCCAATGCTTGCAGAGCTGCTGCAGGTATTTCCAGCCGTTCTCGGTCGGCACGATCGCAATCGCCTTCGCCACGGTCAGAGCCTCTCGATCTTGCCGGCCGCCTCGTCGATCAGGCGGGCCACCTCGAGCTGGACGTCGCGGGTGACGCCGTCCTGCGACAAGCGGTCCTGCAGCGCGGCCTTGAGGTTCTGCATGGCGCGGCGGACCGGGGCGGCATCCGTGCGTGCGCTGACCTTGGCAAGGGCTGCCAGACGGGCCATGGCAGTCGCGACCTCGTCAGCCCGCTCAGTCAGATGCGCGCGGCCGGCCTCGGTGATGGCGAGCAGCTTGCGCGGGCCTTCGCTGGCCTCTTCCTCGGCAAGGCCCATGTCGATGAGCAGGGTCATGGTGGGATAGACCACGCCGGGGCTCGGGGCATAGGCGCCGCCGGAGCGGTTCTCGATCTCGCGGATCAGGTCATAGCCGTGGCGCGGCTGTTCCTCGATCAGTGTGAGCAGGACCAGCCGAAGTTCGCCGCTTTCGAACATGCGTCGGCGTTCGCCGCCATGACCGCGACCCCGGTGGGGACCGTCGAAGCGCCCGCCGGGCGCGCCTTCCCGCATGGCATGCCAACCCCGGTGGCCAAAACCCCGGCCATGCCCTTCAAAATTCATGTGTCTCATCTGCGTTCCTTCGTTTGTCGTTTGAAGCTGCATCTAAGATATATCTTAGATCGATCATTGCAAGAGGAGATTTGAGATTTTCCTTTGTCGGAGACGACAGCGCGGCGCGACAGCCTTGGAGCGGTCCGGGCGCTGACATATCGTGCAGCAAAAGAATCACGCTTGGGGAGGATGAGAAAATGGCGGGGCACCACCACGAATACCGGGTCATCGTCACTTGGACCGGCAATCGCGGCACCGGCACGTCCGGCTACCGTGACTATGCCCGCGACCATGCGATG
>DBUL01000031.1:0-347 GCA_002307905.1 Rhizobiaceae bacterium UBA1291 | reverse complement strand
GGAACCCGGAAGACCTGCTGCTTGCCTCGATCTCCGCCTGCCACAAGCTCTGGTACCTGCATGTCTGCGCAGTCAACGGCGTCGTGGTGACGGCCTATGAGGACCACGCCGCGGGCACGATGGTGACGGACGAAACCGGCGCCGGCCGCTTCACCGACGTGGTGCTGAGGCCGCGCGTGACGATCTCGGCCGGCGATGCCGAGCGGGCGCAACAGCTGCACGAGGACGCGCATGAAAAGTGCTTCATCGCCAATTCGGTGAATTTCCCGGTGCGCTGCGAGCCGGTGATCATCCAGGAGTGAACGCGGCGATCAGCCTTCAGGTGCTGCGCGGGCAGATGAAGGCAG
>DBUL01000032.1:377-20440 GCA_002307905.1 Rhizobiaceae bacterium UBA1291 | reverse complement strand
TCAAGCCGGTGAGGTTGGTGAACGCCGCCGGCTGGCGAATCGAGCCACCGGTGTCGGTGGCGGTGGCGGCCGGCAGGAAACGTGCGGCAACGGCGGCTGCCGAACCGCCGGAGGAGCCGCCCGGCACGAGCTGCTGGTTGGAACCGCTGGCCTTCCACGGGTTGACGACCGGCCCGTAGTGCGAGGTCTCGTTGGAAGAGCCCATGGCGAACTCGTCCATGTTGAGCTTGCCGAGCATGACCGCGCCGTCGTCCCACAGATTCTGGGTGACGGTCGATTCGTATTTCGGCTTGAAACGGTTGAGGATGCCGGAACAAGCCTGAGTGTGCACGTCGCGCGTGGCGAACAGGTCCTTGATGCCGAGCGGAATGCCTTCCAGCGCGCCTGCCTTGCCTTCTGCGATGCGTGCGTCCGAGGCCTTGGCCATCTCGCGAGCCTTGTCGCCGGTGACCGTCACATAGGCGTTGATCACGTCATTGGCGGCCTCGATCGCCTGGACATAGGCGTCCGTCAGTTCGACGGCCGTGATTTCCTTGGCCACCAGTTTGGCGCGGGCTTCGGCAATGGTGAGGCTGGTCAGTTCGCTCATGATGTCGGTTCACTTCAGAAAATCGGCGCTTTGGCCAAGCGCCCGGGAATCGGGATCGGTAGAATGGGACGGCGCGAAGCGCCTGACCTTATTCGACCACCTTCGGCACCAGGAAGAAATTACGGTCGGTTTCCGGGGCATTGGCGACGATGTCGTCAGCCTTGCCGCCGTCGGTGACCACATCCTGGCGCTTCTTCATCGCCATCGGCGTCACCGAGGTCATCGGCTCGACGCCGGTGACATCGACCTCGGAAAGCTGTTCGACGAAGCCGAGAATACCGTTCAGCTCACCCATCATCCGTTCCGCTTCCTGTTCGCTCAGCGCGATGCGGGCCAGGTGCGCGACGCGCTTGACGGTCTTGAGATCAACGGACATCGGTCTTCTCCAGGTCTTTGGTTTCCTCCGCTATAATGGCCGCAAAGCTCAGGCGCAACGGGGGAATTGTCAGACTTCCACGCTATCGCCGGCTGCCGGCGTGGCCACGCGGGTACGGGTGCCTTCCATGCCGAGCACGAACTTCTCCGGGGTCTGGTCGATGATTGGAAACGAGCCGTAGTGGCAGGGGGGCGCCGTCTTGAAATCGAAGAAACGGCGGCAGGCGAGTGCGGCAACGGCGCCGCCCATGGTGAAACGGTCGCCGATCGGCACGATGCCGATATCCGGTTGATGCAGCTCGTTGATCAGCTTCATGTCGGAGAAGATGTCGGTGTCGCCCATGTGCAACAGGGAGGCGTCCCCTTCAATGTGCAGCATCAGGCCATTGGCGCTGCCGAGCGCATGGGAAATCCCGTCCTCGGTGATCTGGGCGGAGGAATGAAGCGCGTTGGTGAAGGTGACGGTAAACCCTTCGAAGCCGATGGTACCTCCGGTGTTGCCCGGCGAGAAATTCTTCAGCCCCTTGTGGGCCAGCCACATGCAGAGGTCAAAATTGGCGACGACCGTCGCGCCCGTCTCGTCGGCGATCTGCAAGGCGTCGCCGACATGGTCGCCGTGACCATGGGTCAAGAGGATGTGGGTGACGCCGGCGGTGGCATCCTTTCGGTCCAATCCGGCAAAACCGGGGTTGCCGGTGAAGAACGGATCGATGAGGATGCTGGCCTTGGCGGTGTCGAGACGGAATGCGGAATGGCCGAGCCACGTGATCTTCATGATAATTTCCCTCAGGTGCGTTGCCCGGAATATAGGCCATGCCATTCCTGCGGCAACCGTGTTCTCCTCANNCCTCAATCGGCGGGCACGGCGTGTTGCGCCCCGGTCGAGCGTAAGATAAGCCGCAGCGACCAGCCTTCGGGTTGGCAAGGCCGCCCTCACCGCTCCGGTCGTCCGGCCGACTATCAACGCTTACGACAGGAGACCAAAATGGCCGACGACGACGATTATGTATATGACGAAGTAACAGGCGAATGGCGCCCGGCTTCCGAAGTGGCAGCTGCTGCCAATGCCAAGCCGGTCGCCAAGGATGCGGCAGGTAATGTCCTGGCGGACGGCGATTCCGTCACGCTGATCAAGGACCTGAAGGTCAAGGGTACCAACACCACCCTCAAGCAGGGAACGGTCATCAAGTCGATCCGCCTCACCGAAGACCCGGAAGAGATCGACTGCCGGAACGACACGATCAAGGGACTGGTCCTCAGGACCGAGTTCGTGCGCAAGCGCTAATTGGCCGGGGCCGCAGCATGACCACGCTTACCATCGAAGAACTGGCGGAAGTGCTGCAGCCCCGACAGGCGATTGCCGGTCTCGACCTTGGCACCAAGACCATCGGGCTTTCAATGTCGGATCTGGGTCTGCGGTTCGCCACGCCGCGAACGGTCCTCAAGCGGGTGAAGTTCACCCAGGATGCAGAAACGCTCCTGGCTTTCGCGGCCAAGGAGAACGTGGCGGCCTTTATCATCGGCCTGCCGACGAACATGGACGGCTCGGCCGGGCCGCGCGTCCAGGCGACACGGGCCTTTGTGCGCTCGATGTCGGAGAAGACCGACATTCCCTTCGTTTACTGGGATGAGCGGCTGTCGACGGTGGCCGCCGAACGGGCGCTTCTGGAAATGGACGTGTCGCGCGCCAAGCGCAGCGAGCGGATCGATTCCGCCGCCGCGAGCTTCATTCTTCAGGGCGCATTGGACAGGTTGTCAGCGCTTCGCACGACGACGGGCCGCAATTCCGACGAGGCCTGACGCGCCGCCCACCAGGCGGCGATCTTCCTGCGGCGGCGGAAGGCGATGATGGCAAAAACGATAAGGCTGTCGACGACGATGGCACGGGCAACGAGCGGCGGGATGGTTTCCGGTGCAAGCCCGAGGGCATTGCCATAGACCGCAAAGACGAGATCGTGGGCCTGGCGAGTCAGCATGAAAATTCCGAAACTCATGTCGTAATAGGAAAGTCCGTACCAACTGCCGAGCAGCAAGATCGGCAGTGCCCACAAGATCAGAAATACCTTCATGCGGGTCTCCCCTTCCAATGCTGCGGCAGCCCATCGGTCCTTAACGGTGATTCGGGCCAGGCCTGGACCAGCCAGTTCGACCCTGCCATCACGCTCAGCACTATCGCCGGGACCGCTATGTCGAGCGCCAGGCCGGCGAAGAACGTCGCCATGACACCCGTCAACGTCACCTTCGCCATTCCGGTTCCCATCGCGATCGTCCCGATTCCTCTGCCTATTGGCGGAGAAACTGGCCCGTTAACCGTTCCGTCGCAACGTAAACCCTTTGTTAAGGTTNNAACGGGCGCTGGGGATAACGCAAGAGGCGGCCCCCATCGCCACCGGATGATGGGCACCGGCTCGATTGCCTCACGCGCCACTCAACTGCTAAGCGGAGCGCGCGCCTCCTCGACTTCCTGCTGCGAAAGCGAACCGATGCTCCTCATCTTCGAAAGCGTCCTGCCGATCTTCCTGCTCGTGCTGCTCGGCGCACTGCTCAAGCGCTGGCCGCTGATCGATGACAGATTGTGGGGCGGGCTCGAGCAGTTCGGCTACTACGTGCTCTTCCCGGCACTGCTGTTCCAGACGTTGGGCAAGGCCGATTTTTCGACCATGGACACAGGCGCCGTCAGCGTGACCGCCCTGCTTTCGGTCGGGATCATGTCGGCCCTGGTGCTGGCG
Source organism: Rhizobiaceae bacterium UBA1291 (assembly GCA_002307905.1). Classification (GTDB taxonomy): domain Bacteria; phylum Pseudomonadota; class Alphaproteobacteria; order Rhizobiales; family Rhizobiaceae; genus Allorhizobium. The sequence continues at coordinate 16,747 of DBUL01000032.1, read as the reverse complement.
CTTTGGCGGCCGCTCAACCGGCTCGGGCTCGAGGGACCGGCCTTCACTTCAATTTTTCAGACCGCAACCCGCTGGAATGGCTTCATGGCACTCGCCATTGCCGAGAAGCTTTCCGGCCCGGTCGGCCTCACCGTGGTCGCCGTGGTGATGGCGACGATCATCATTCCACTCAATGTCATTAATGTCGGCGTGTTGATCTGGTTTTCCGGCAATGGCCGGTCGCTGCGGGATTTCGCGCTGAAGATCCTCACGAACCCGATCATTCTCGGGGCGGCGAGCGGTGTTCTGGTGAATCTCGCGGGCATCCCCATCTACGAACCGCTGATGGTCGCCGTTGACCTCGTCGCCCGGTCCTCGCTCGGCCTCGGCCTGATCATGGTCGGCGCTGGGCTCAGGATCATGGACGCATTGAAGCCTCAGCCGAACGTTATCCTCGGCTCGGTCCTGAAGCTGCTAGTGTTTCCGCTCGTGATGGCGGGCGTCGCCCTGCTGCTGGGCGTCGAGGGCGATGCGCTTGCGATGCTGGTGCTGAGCGCTGCGGTCCCCACCGCGATGAACGGCTACCTGCTCGCCAAGCAAATGGGTGGCGACGCGCCGCTCTATGCGGCAACGGCGACGGTGCAGACAGTCGCTGCGGTAATCACCATTCCCCTGATGCTCTATCTCGTCGCTCAGGTGGCCGCGGGATAGAGCAGATCGAGCACATAACGGGCGTCGAAGCGGGCGTCGAGCACGCCATAAGTATGGCGCCAGCCGCCGGCGAGGCGGGATTCAAGGAAGGCATCTGCGATCTTTCCGGCACCGAGCTTGTAGAGCTCGGCCGCGGCTGCGGCGAGCGCCATTTGCTCGATCAGCAGGCGGGCTGCACCCTCGTCACGCTCGGCAAGGGCGGTTGCGGCGCGCAGCACTTCCACCGTCTTTTTGCCCGAGGCGCCGAGATCCCGCTCGAGGCCGGCAAAGATCGTCTCGAACAGGTCCTTGCCGCGGCTCAAGACCCGGAGCAGATCGAGCGCCATGACGTTTCCGGAGCCTTCCCAGATCGCATTGACTGGAGCCTCGCGGTAGTGCCGGGCAATCGGCCGCTCCTCGATGTAGCCGCTGCCGCCGATGCACTCCATTGCCTCGTAGATCAGGCCCGGGGCGATCTTGCAGATCCAGTACTTGACCACGGGCGTCATGACGCGGGCATAGGCGGCGTCGACGGCATTTTCGCGGGCGCGGTCGAAACTGTCGGCAAGCCTGAAGGCAAGAGCGGTCGCGGCGGCGACGTCGAGGGCCATGTCGGCGAGCACGCGCGTCATGATCGGCTGGTCGATCAGCTTCTTGCCGAAAACCGAACGGCCACGCACATGATGGACGGCCTCGGCCATTGACGCCCGCATGATGCCGGCGGAAGCGAGCGCGCAATCGAGGCGGGTCAGCGTCACCATGTCGAGGATGGTGCGGATGCCGTCGCCGGGCGTGCCGAGCAGGAAGCCGAAGGCCTCGGAAAACTCTACTTCGGACGAGGCGTTGGAACGGTTGCCGATCTTGTCCTTGAGGCGCTGGAACTCGAGCCCGTTGGCCGAGCCGTCCTCGAGCAGGCGCGGCACGAGGAAGCAGCCCATGCCGTCCTTGGTCTGGGCAAGCATGACGAAGGCGTCGCTCATCGGCGCCGACATGAACCACTTGTGGCCGGATAGCCGGTAGATCCCCTCGCCCACCCGCTCGCCTGTCGAGGTATTGGCGCGCACGTCCGTGCCACCCTGCTTCTCCGTCATGCCCATGCCGATCGTGACAGCAGTCTTCTGCATGGCCGGTTTGTTGGACGAATCATACTTGCGCGACAGGATCTTCGGCGCCCATTCCTTCTGCACATGCGGCGAGGAGACGAGGGCCGCGACCGAGGCGCTGGTCATGGTCAGCGGGCAAAGGTGGCCGCATTCGAGCTGAGCCGTCAAGAAGAAGCGCACGGCGCGGGCCAGATGCTCGTGGCCGCGCGATTCGGACTGGTTCTCCCAGACGGACGAATGCAGGCCGATCGACATCGAACGGCGCATCAGTGCATGCCAGGCCGGATGAAATTCCACCATGTCGAGCCGCTCGCCGCGCACGCCGTGGGTCCGCAACTGCGGCGGGCTCTGGTTCGCCATGCGCGCCAGTTCCTGCGCCTCATGCGAGGTAACGTATTTGCCGATGACGTCGTATTCCTCACGCAATGCGCGCGAGAGCCCGGCGGTCAGGTCCACGATCAATGGATCGGAGCGATAGGCGTTGATACCGGACCAGGGCTTGGGCTGGTTCAGTTCGGCGAGCTTTTCTTCAGTCCGGTTCATTGGGGTCATGCCGATCCTCTAGCGGAAATCGATTCGTTTTACATGGGGACCGCGCTTCTATCCACATAGCATATGCTTGCCCCCCGGCCCGGCCTTCTTTATAGACCGCGTGACATCTCAGGAGGACGTCCATGGTCTTCTTTCCCCATCGCCATCTCATCGGCATCAAGGGCCTCACCGAGCAGGACATTACCTATCTGCTCGACAGGGCCGACGAAGCCGTCAAAATCAGCCGCCAGCGGGAGAAAAAGACTTCCACGCTTCGCGGCCTCACCCAGATCAACCTGTTCTTCGAAGCCTCGACGCGGACCCAGTCCTCGTTCGAGCTGGCCGGAAAGCGCCTCGGCGCCGACGTGATGAACATGTCGGTCAGCACGTCATCGGTCAAAAAGGGAGAAACCCTGATCGACACGGCGATGACGCTGAACGCCATGCGGCCCGACGTGCTGGTGGTGCGCCATTCTTCAGCAGGTGCCGCGGCGCTTCTCGCACAAAAGGTCGCCTGCTCGGTGGTCAATGCCGGCGACGGCCAGCATGAGCATCCGACCCAGGCGCTGCTCGACGCGCTGACGATCCGGCGGGCCAAGGGCAAACTGTCGCGGATCATCGTGGCGATCTGTGGCGACGTGCTGCATTCCCGCGTCGCGCGATCCAACATTCTTCTATTGAACGCCATGGGCGCGCGCGTCAGGGTCGTCGCGCCGGCAACCCTTCTGCCCTCCGGTATCGCCGACATGGGCGTCGAGGTTTTCCACGACATGGAAGAGGGCCTGAAGGATGCTGACGTTGTGATGATGCTGCGACTGCAGCGGGAGCGCATGTCCGGCGCCTTCGTGCCGTCGGTGCGCGAATACTTCCACTACTGGGGCCTCGACGCCGAAAAGCTGAAGGCCGCCAAGGACGACGCCCTCGTCATGCACCCAGGCCCGATGAACCGCGGCGTGGAGATCGCCTCGGAAGTGGCGGACGGTCCGCAGAGCGTCATCGAACAGCAGGTGGAAATGGGTGTGGCGGTGCGCATGGCGGTGATGGAAGCCCTGCTCGTTTCGCAAAACCAGGGGCTTCGCAGCGAAGGAATGGGCGCATGAACCGGCCAGTCGTTCTCAAGAATGCCCGCATCGTCGACCCTTCCCGCCAGCTCGACACGGTCGGCACGATCATCGTCGGCGAAGACGGCCGCATATTGGCAGCTGGCGCCGATGCGCAGAACCAGGGTGCGCCGGACGGCGCCGAAATCCGGGACTGCGCCGGCCTAACCGCCGTTCCGGGCTTGGTCGATGCCCGGGTCTTCGTCGGGGAGCCGGGCGCCGAACACCGCGAGACCATCGCTTCGGCGAGCCGGGCGGCAGCGGCCGGCGGGGTCACCTCCTTCATCATGATGCCGGACACGGATCCGGTGATCGACGACATCGCGCTGGTCGAATTCGTCAAGAAGACCGCGCGCGACACGGCCGTCGTCAATATCTATCCGGCAGCAGCCTTGACCAAGCACCTCGCCGGCGAGGAGATGACCGAGATCGGCCTGCTTCAGCACGCCGGAGCGGTGGCCTTCACCAATGGCCGTAACGGACTGGCCGACAGTCAGGTTCTACGCCGGGCGATGACCTATGCCCGCCAATTCGGTGCCGTCATCGATTTAGAGCCGCGCGAAGATTACCTTGGGAACGGCGTGATGAATGCCGGTCTGTTCGCCAGCTGGCTCGGCCTGTCCGGCGTGCCGAAGGAGGCCGAGATCATCCCGCTCGAACGGGATCTCAGGATCGCCGGGCTGACCGGTGCCAAGTTCCACTCCTCCAAGATCTCCGTGCCCGAATCGGCGGAAGCGATCCGTGTGGCGCGCGGTCGTGGCGCCAAGGTCACCTGCGGCATTTCGATCAACCATCTGGCGCTCAACGAGAATGACATCGGTGAGTACCGCACCTTCTTCAAGCTGACGCCGCCGCTGCGGGCCGAAGACGACCGTATGGCAATGGTCCAAGCGATCGCCGACGGCACCGTCGACATCATCGTCTCGTCGCATGATCCGCAGGACGTCGATACCAAGCGCCTGCCCTTTGCCGACGCGGCCGACGGNNCGGTGCGATCGGTCTCGAAACGTTGCTTTCGGCGGCCCTTCGCCTGCATCACAGCGGTCACGTGTCGCTGATGCGGCTGATCGACGCCATGTCGACGCGCCCGGCGGAGATCTTCGGCCTCGACGCTGGTTCGCTCCGGCCCGGTGCCAAGGCCGACATCACGCTGATCGACCTCGATGAGCCGTGGCTCGTGGCGAAGGAACTGTTGCTGTCGCGCTCGAAGAACACACCCTTCGAGGACGCCCGCTTCTCGGGCCGCGCGGTCGCGACCTATGTCGCCGGCAATTGCGTGCATTCGCTGTAAGAACACCAAGGGGATCTCAGTGGCCAGCATCAATTTTCTTGCAATCGGTTGGCCGGCGGTGCTTGCGGTCCTCAGCCTCGGCTATCTGATGGGCTCGATCCCGTTCGGCCTGCTGCTCACGCGCATGGCCGGCCATGGCGACCTGCGCTCGATCGGTTCCGGAAATATCGGCGCGACCAATGTGCTGCGCACCGGCAATAAGAAACTCGCCGCCGCGACCCTTCTCCTCGACGCGCTGAAAGCGACAATCGCCGCCGTCATCGCTCAAGCCGTGTTCGGTCAGAATGCCGGTCTGATCGCCGGCTTTGCCGCCTTCATCGGCCATCTCTTTCCGATCTGGCTCGGCTTCAAGGGCGGCAAGGGTGTGGCGACCTATATCGGCACCCTGCTCGGCGTCGCGCCCCTGATGGTTCTGGTCTTTGCCGCCGTCTGGCTGGCGGTGGCCTTTTTGACCCGCTATTCCTCGCTGTCCGCCCTGGTTGCAACCCTTGTCATTCCGGTTGTGTTGTGGATACTGGGCATGCCTGAAACAGCTATGGTTACTGCCGTGATGACGGCAATAAGCTACTGGCGTCACAAGGCTAATATAGAAAGACTGATCGCGAGAACCGAGAGCAAGATCGGGCAAAAGGGATGAAATCATGCCGGAGCCAGGCGCAAGACGAACAGGGATTGCGCTGAACGACCGGCAAAGGATCAGTTGGCTACGGCTGATCAGAAGCGACAATATCGGCCCCGCGACCTTTCGCGATCTCATCAATCATTTCGGCACGGCAGAAACCGCCCTTGCCATGCTGCCGGAACTGTCCCGGCGGGGCGGCTCGACGCGCGCCCTCCGCATCGCCACCGAGGCGGAAGCAGAACAGGAGCTGGAAACGGCGGCCCGGTTCGGCGCCCGCTTTCTCGGCATCGGTGAACCGGACTATCCGTCGGCCCTGCGACAGATCGACGGCGCGCCACCGCTTCTTGCTGTGAAGGGCGACCTTTCGGCGGCCAGCCTGCCGGCCGTAGGTGTGGTCGGTTCGCGCAATGCCTCGATCAGCGGGGCGAAATTCGCAGCCCTGATGGCGCGCGACATCGGGCGGGCCGGCTATGCGATTATTTCTGGCCTGGCACGCGGCATCGACACCGCCGCGCATCGGGCGAGCCTGGAGACCGGAACGATCGCCGCCATGGCCGGCGGGCTCGACCGGCCCTACCCGCCGGAAAACATCGACCTGCTGCGCGAGATCTGGGACGGTCGAGGGCTCGCGATTTCGGAAATGCCGTTCGGCTGGGAGGCCCGGGCCCGCGACTTTCCCCGCCGCAACCGGTTGATTGCCGGCGCCGCCCTTGGCGTAGTCGTCGTCGAGGCGGCGGCACGTTCCGGCTCGCTGATCACCGCACGGCTCGCCGGCGATTTCGGCCGGCTGNNCTTTGCCGTACCCGGCTCGCCACTCGATCCACGCTGCGAAGGCACCAACGGCCTGCTGAAGGACGGCGCAACAGTGACGACGCGGTCGGACGATGTGTTGCAGGCGCTGGCGCCGCTGTCACAGATCGATCTTCTTTCCGGCCACGAGGCCAAGGAACCGGCCAGCGACGAGGAACACCAGCCGACGCCGCCGCCGAGCGACAGCGACCGGACCCGCATCACCGACGCGCTGGGTCCGACACCGGTCGAGATTGACGATATCGTCCGCCATACGGGGCTCGCGCCCGCCGCTGTCTATCTCGTGCTACTGGAACTGGACATCGCCGGGCGTTTACACCGGCATCCGGGTGGGCTTGTTTCCATTGCGATGATGGATTGACAGAGAGCGGCGGCCCATCTGCAGGTCGCCCGCCTCGACATAGGCCATCTCGATCAGGTAGCAGAGCATTTCCGCCCCCTCGTTTTCCGCAACCATGCGCAACTCACCGAGCATTTGCCGGATATAGGCTATGTTTTCCCGCGTGCGCTGTTCGCCGCCGTTCATCGCTTTCGAGACCATGCTTCCCATCCACATATGCCGCCTGGCACCACCGGACCCCTGTTATGAAAACGATAGTGGCATTTATCGGAAATTGCAATCTTAGTCGTATCCCTTCAAGGTTGTACTGCGTTGCAGTCGGGAGAAAATCCGACTGCCCCCTTGACCGCGGCCGAATCCCCCTCCATGTCGGGGAACCGGTTTTCGGGACCTGGCCATGTTGGCCCTGAGGCAAGCCTTTTCGGCAGTACAGAGAAACGCAATGGATGTCGTAGTCGTAGAATCTCCGGCCAAGGCCAAGACGATCAACAAGTATCTGGGTCCCGGATACAAGGTGCTCGCGTCCTTTGGGCACGTGCGCGATCTGCCGGCCAAGGACGGATCCGTCCGCCCCGACGACGACTTTGCCATGGACTGGGAGGTCGACAGCGCCTCGGCCAAGAGAATGAAGGACATTTCCGACGCCATGAAGGGCGCCGACGGCCTCATCCTGGCGACCGACCCGGATCGCGAAGGCGAAGCGATTTCCTGGCACGTACTCGACCTGCTGAAAAAGAAGAAGGTGATCGGCGACAAGCCGGTCAAGCGCGTTGTCTTCAACGCCATCACCAAGAAGGCCGTGCTCGACGCGATGGCCAATCCGCGCGACATCGACGGCGCGCTGGTGGACGCCTATCTCGCCCGCCGCGCGCTCGATTACCTCGTCGGCTTCAACCTTTCGCCAGTGCTGTGGCGCAAGCTTCCCGGCGCCCGGTCGGCCGGCCGCGTGCAGTCTGTAGCACTGCGGCTTGTCTGCGACCGTGAAGACGAGATCGAACGCTTTGTCGCCGAGGACTACTGGAATATTTCCGCGCTTCTCAAGACGCCGCGCGGCGACGAGTTCGAGGCAAGACTTGTTTCGCATCTCGGCAAGCGCATCCAGCGCAATTCGGTTACCAACGGCGATCAGGCGAGCGGCATAAAGACGCTGCTCGAAGGTGCCCAATATGTCGTCGACAGCGTCGAAGCCAAGCCCGTCAAGCGAAATCCAGGCCCGCCGTTCACCACCTCGACACTGCAGCAGGCGGCCTCCTCCAAGCTCGGTTTCTCTGCCTCCCGCACGATGCAGGTCGCGCAGAAACTCTACGAAGGCATAGACATCGGCGGCGAGACGGTCGGTCTCATCACCTATATGCGTACCGACGGCGTGCAGATGGCGCCGGAAGCGATCGATGCGGCGCGCGCCGCAGTCGCCGACCAGTTCGGGCCGCGCTACGTGCCTGAAAAACCACGCTTCTACTCCACCAAGGCGAAGAATGCCCAGGAAGCCCACGAAGCGATCCGCCCAACCGACTTCAACCGTTCGCCCGACAAGGTACGCCGCTTCCTCGACGCCGACCAGTTGCGGCTCTACGACCTGATCTGGAAGCGCGGCATTGCCAGCCAGATGGCTTCGGCCGAGATCGAGCGCACCACGGTCGAGATCCTCGCCGACAACAATGGCGACAAGGCGGGCCTGCGCGCCGTTGGCTCCGTGATCCGCTTCGACGGCTTCATTGCCGCCTATACCGACCAGAAGGAAGAGGGCGAACCGAGCGAGGACGGCGATGACGAAGGCCGCCTGCCCGAGATCAATGCGCGCGAGGCGCTTGCCAAGAGACAGGTCAACGCCACCCAGCACTTCACCGAACCGCCGCCGCGCTATTCGGAAGCAACTTTGATCAAGAAGATGGAAGAACTGGGCATCGGCCGCCCCTCCACATATGCCGCGACGTTGAAAACGCTGAGTGACCGAGAATATGTCACGATGGACAAGCGCAAGCTGATCCCGCATTCCAAGGGTCGCTTGGTGACGGCATTCCTCGAAAACTTCTTCACGCGCTATGTCGAATACGATTTCACCGCCGACCTTGAGGAAAAGCTGGACAAGATCTCCGCCGGCGAACTGAACTGGAAGGACGTGCTGCGCGAGTTCTGGACGAGTTTCTTCGCCCAGATCGAAGACACCAAGGAATTGCGCGTCACCAACGTGCTGGACGCGCTGAACGAGGCGCTGGCACCGCTGGTCTTCCCCAAGCGCGAGGACGGTTCTGACCCGCGCATCTGCCAGGTCTGCGGCACCGGCAACCTTTCGCTGAAGCTCGGCAAGTACGGCGCCTTCGTCGGCTGCTCCAATTATCCCGAGTGCAGCTTCACACGTCAGCTCTCCTCCGAGGGCGGCGCGGATGCCGAGGCGTCCGGCAACAACGAGCCGAAAGCGCTCGGCAAGGATCCGGTGACGGAAGAGGAAATCACGCTGCGCAGCGGCCGTTTCGGCCCTTACGTCCAGCGCGGCGACGGCAAGGAAGCCAAGCGCTCCTCGCTGCCCAAGGGATGGACCCCGGAAAGCATCGATTTCGAGAAAGCACTTTCGCTGCTCTCTCTGCCGCGCGAGGTCGGAAACCACCCCGAGACCGGCAAGATGATTACCGCTGGTCTCGGCCGCTACGGACCGTTTATCCTGCACGACGGCACTTACGCCAATCTCGAAAGCATAGAAGACGTTCTATCGGTCGGTTTGAACCGTGCCGTCACAGTCCTGGCCGAAAAGCAGAGCAAGGGACCGGGTGGGCGCGGCCGCACAGCGGCGGCACTCAAGGAAATGGGAGAACATCCGGACGGCGGCGCGATTACTGTTCGCGATGGCAAATACGGTCCCTATATTAATTGGGCCAAGGTCAATGCTACGCTGCCCAAGGGCAAGGACCCTCAGTCTGTGACGATAGAGGAAGCCTTGCTCCTGATCGCCGAGAAGGCGGGCAAGAGCGGCACCAAGAAGACCGCAGCAAAGAAGGCGCCGGCCAAGGCAGCCGCGAAGCCGAAGGCCGTCAAGACCAAGGCTGCGGATGCGACGGCAGCCAAGCCGAAAAAGACAACCGCCGCCAAGCCTAAGGCCACGGCGGCACCGAAGACGAAGAAGAGCTAGATTTGAGCAAGACCCCGCGCGACCGTTCTCCCGACCCCGCCTCCGGCAACCGCAGGAGCCGGCGGGCGGAGGCCGCAGGCGCGTCAGGCGACAAACCGACGATCATCCATGGCGAGATCCCGCCGCGAGAGGTGCTACTCGAGTTTATCGCCGACAACCCCGACCGCGCCTCCAAGCGCGAGATCGCCAAGGCTTTCGGCCTCAAGGGTGATATCCGGGTCGAGCTCAAGGAAGTTCTGCGCACGCTTGAGAGCGACGGTCTGGTGCAGAAGGACCGCAAGTCGTTGAAGCGACCCGGCGCGCTTCCCCCGGTCACTGTTCTCGACATCACCACCCGCGACAAGGACGGCGAACTGATCGGCCGGCCGGCGGAATGGAACGAGGAACTGGGGGTCGCACCGGCTGTCGCCATCCGTCAGTCGAGCGCCGATCGCGCCAAAGGCAAGGCCCCCGTCGGCGGCTTGGGCGACCGGGTGCTGGCCAAGATCTTCGCATCCAAGGACCGGGCTGGTCCGGCCTATACCGCCCGCATCATCAAGGTCATCGACCGCCATCGCGACGCACTGCTCGGCGTCGTTCGCGAAATGCCCGACAGCGGCGCACGCCTGATGCCGATCGAACGACGCGGCGAGGAAATGCAGATTTCGCCCAACGACCTTGGAGACGCCAAGGACGGCGATCTCGTCGAGGTCGAGATTGCCCGCACCGGCCGCCTCGGTTTGACGCAGGCACGCGTGCTGAACGTCATCGGTTCGGTCGCCTCGGAAAAGGCGATCTCGATGATCGCCATCCATGCCCACGGCATTCCGCACGTATTCCCGCAATCGGTAATCACGGAAGCGGACGAGGCGAAACACGCTTCCATGTCCCACCGCGAGGACTGGCGCCATGTGCCGCTGATCACCATCGACCCGCATGATGCCAAGGACCATGACGACGCCGTCTATGCCGAGCGCGACCCCTCGCCCGACAATCCGGACGGCGTGATCGTCACCGTCGCAATCGCCGACGTCTCCTGGTACATCAGGCCGAAATCGGCGCTGGACCGCGAGGCGTTGAAGCGCGGCAATTCAGTCTACTTCCCTGACCGCGTCGTGCCGATGCTGCCCGAGCGCATCTCTAATGACCTTTGCTCGCTGCGCGAGGGCGTCGACCGGCCGGCGCTTGCCGTGCGCATGACGTTCTCGAAGGAAGGCCGCAAGGCCGGCCATACCTTTCACCGCGTCATGATGAAGAGCGCCGCCAAGCTCTCCTACCAGCAGGCCCAGTCGGCGATCGACGGCAAAGCCGACGACAAGGCCGGCCCGCTGCTGGAGCCGATCCTGAAGCCGCTGTGGAACGCCTACGAGGTCTTGAAGCGCGGCCGCGACCGGCGCCAGCCGCTCGAACTCGACATGCCCGAGCGCAAGATCATTCTCAAGCCCGACGGCACGGTCGACCGCGTGCACGTTCCCGAGCGGCTCGATGCCCACAAGCTGATCGAGGAAATGATGATCCAGGCGAACGTTGCCGCCGCCGAAACGCTGGAAAAGAAGCGCCAGCCGCTGGTCTACCGTGTGCACGATGCGCCCAAGCTGTCGAAGCAGGAGGCGCTGCGCGAGTTCCTCGCGACGATCGGCCTGACGCTGGCCAAGGGCGCCGGCCTGCGTTCCAACTCGTTCAACGGCATTCTCGCCAAGGCTCTCGACACGCCGCACCAGACCATGGTCAACGAAATGGTGCTGCGCAGCCAGAGCCAGGCGATCTACAGCCCGGAGAACATCGGCCATTTCGGCCTGAACCTGTTGAAATACGCCCACTTCACCTCGCCGATCCGGCGCTACGCCGACCTGATCGTGCACCGTGCCCTGGTCGGTTCGCTGGGTCTTGGCGAAGGCGGTATCACGCCGGAGGAAGAGGCGTCGCTCGACGACATCGCAGCGGAAATCTCGACCTTCGAGCGGCGCGCCATGGCCGCCGAGCGCGACACCGTGAACCGGCTGATCGCGCACCATCTGGCCGGACGGATCGGCGACGAGTTCGACGGGCAGATCTCCGGGGTCACCAAGGCCGGGCTGTTCGTCACGCTGCCACAATTCGGTGCAGACGGCTTCGTACCCATTTCAACGCTCGGACGCGATTACTATATATATGACGAAGCGCATCAGGCCTTGTCAGGTGAAAAAACGGGTTTGGGATTTCGGCTGGGCGATTCAGTTCAGGTGAGGCTTGCCGAAGCGGTGCCGCTCGCCGGCGCGTTGCGCTTTGAAATGCTGAGCGACGGGCGACCCATGCCGGTCGCCACCCGCTCGTTCCACAAGTCTGGGCGACGTGGTGCGTCCAAGAAGCCGGGAACTCGGCCCAACCGGCCGAGACGGTGAAAAAGATATGGAAGGAAAAGATATGCCTGCCAGCCAGCAACAGGAGATGCTGCATCTGGGCGGAGAAGCCCCGACAGAACGGCCGGTCGGCCGCTCTATCTTACGCGGCATGCTCAACCAGTGTCCGGCCTGCGGAAGCGGCAAGCTGTACCGCGCCTATCTCAAGCCGGTAGACACCTGCGCGGCCTGTGGCGAGGAAATATTTCACCACCGTTCCGACGACCTGCCACCCTATCTCGTGATCATGGTGCTCGGCCATGTATTGCTCGGCGGATTCATGCTCACCGATCTCATCTTTCCGGCGTCCGAGTGGATCCACCTGGCAATCTGGGCGCCGTTGGGCCTCATCACCGCGCTCGCCACCATCCAGCCGATCAAGGGCGGCGTGATCGGTCTGCAATGGGCGCTCAGGATGCACGGTTTTGGCGGAGAGACGGACGAACCCGAAAACTACGGTCCGACGACCACACCATGAGCAGCCATCCGTTCAATCGGCAAGACGCGGAATCCCAAGCGTCCGCAAGAATACGTCCGCGGGATGCGGCGTCAATTCTGCTTGTCGACCGGACCAGCAGCGTACCGCGCGTGCTGATGGGCAAGCGGGGCAGCGCGCATGTCTTCATGCCAAACCTCTATGTCTTTCCAGGTGGACGGCGCGACCGCGGCGACAGCCGGCAGCCCTTTATTCGCGATCTGAACCCACTGGTGCTTGCCAGGCTGACCGGCGGCGACGCCAGCGCCGCTGCACTCAACCGCAGCCGGGGTCTCGCCCTGGCGGCCGTGCGCGAACTGGTCGAGGAGACCGGACTCCTGCTCGGACGCGCGGAGAATGGCCGCAAAGGGCTTTCGCGCCTGCACGCCGATCTGGCCAGCCTGCGCTATGTCGCCCGTGCCATTACGCCACCGGGTCATGTGCGGCGTTTCGACACGCGATTCTTCCTGACGTTCACTGACGAAGCAGCGATCGATCCGGCAGGCATCAGCGATTCGTCCGAACTGCACGACCTTCGTTGGCTTGACATGCAGGACCTTTCCAGCCTGAACATGCCCGAGATCACGAGGACGATCCTCGATGATGTGAGGGCACAGATGAAATGCGATCCGTCGCTGCCGTTCGGAAGCGACGGCCCGTTCTACTTTTGCCGCAACGGCCGCTTCTATCGCGAAACCATCTGAGGTCAGACTGATGTCACAGCCGGCACGCGGCGCAAACGGTCACCGCGAGGCGATTCACTGGCCTTCGCTCGTTGCCGCGATATCGGCAATCACCGCAGTCGGAATCGCCATCGGTCTCGGCCTGCCGCTGCTCAGCATCATTTTGGAAAAGCGCGGCATCTCGTCGACGATGATCGGGCTGAATTCGGCGATGGCCGGCCTCGCCGCGATGGCGGCAGCACCGATATCCACCAAGCTCGCCCATTCCTGGGGCGTAGCGCCCACCATGCTGTGGGCCGTCCTGTTGGCTTCCATAAGCTCACTCGGCTTCTACTATGCCGAACAGTTCTGGATGTGGTTTCCCCTGCGTATCGTCTTCCACGGAGCAACCACCACCCTTTTCATCCTGTCAGAGTTCTGGATCAATGCCGCAGCACCGCCGTCGCGGCGTGGCCTTGTACTCGGAATCTACGCGACCGTGCTGTCGGTCGGCTTTGCCTCAGGCCCCCTGCTCTTCTCATTGATAGGCAGTGACGGGATCCTGCCGTTTGCCGTGGGTGCCGTGGCCATTCTTGTCGCTGCCATTCCGATCTTTGTCGCCCGTGGCGAAAGCCCGGCGCTCGACGGGAAGCCCAGCACTCATTTCCTGCGCTATATCTTCCTCGTGCCGACAGCGACGGCCGCGGTCTTCGTCTTCGGCGCCGTCGAGGTCGGGGGATTGTCGCTCTTCCCGATCTACGCGACCCGAATCGGCTTTGGCGAATCGCAGGCGGCCCTGCTGCTGACCGTGATGGGCGTCGGCAACATGATCTTCCAGATCCCCCTCGGCATGCTCTCGGACCGTCTGAAGGATCGGAGACTTCTGTTGTCCGCCATGGCATTGATCGGGCTTGCGGGCTCGCTAGCCCTCCCCTGGTTGTCCGAGAACTGGTTGCTGATGGCCGTGGTACTGCTGTTCTGGGGTGGCAGTGTCTCCGGGCTCTATACCGTCGGCCTCAGCCACCTCGGCTCGCGCCTGACCGGTTCCGACCTTGCGGCCGCCAATGCCGCCTTCGTTTTCTGCTATGCCGTCGGCACGGTTGCCGGTCCGCAGGCGATCGGCGCCGCCATCGACATCTCCGGAAATCACGGCTTTGCCTGGGCAATTGCCGGATTCTTTGGGCTCTACGTGGCGCTTTCCGTGGGAAGGCTGCTTTTCAAGGGTAAACAGACTTGACTTTTCCGGCGCGATTTGTAGTTTCGCGCCAGATTTGCCGTGGGCTTCGTTCGGTCGTCCACGGCTTCGTTTATTAGAGGCAGGACGACCATGGCCAAGGCTACAACAATCAAGATCAAGCTACTGTCGACAGCCGACACGGGTTTCTTCTACGTCACGACCAAGAACAGCCGTACGATGACGGACAAGATGACGAAGACGAAGTACGATCCGATCGTGCGGAAGCACGTCGAATTCAAGGAAGCCAAGATCAAGTAATTCCTGATCGGTTTTCATCATATCAGGCGCGTTGCTCCGGCGACGCGCCTTTTTTTGTTTTGTGACGTCCGCTGTGCCAATTGCGTCTCGCCTGGCCAAACCGACGCATACGGGCCAAAAAGCAAAAGGCACCGCGCAACTTAACGGCTGCGGTGCCTTTCGCTTTCAAAAAGGGGGTCGGTCGGCACGCAAATACGGCACGAGGAACCGTTGATTACTTGCATGCCAACCGACCGACCCCACGATCCAGGTGATGCGGCGGACCTGAGCATCATGGGGTATCGGAAGGCCTCTCTTAAGAGGCGTTCTTTCTGTTGGCTCAACTTCGCTCAACTTGGGTTCAGAATCAACAGTTTCTTAACTCTTTCACATTTTGCTTTTGCCTATGGTTAAGATCACCGGCAAAAGCGCAGTGTAGGTCGACGGCAACCATCGGACACAATTGAATATACTTTAAACACTAGGCCAACATCGTAAGTAAAATCTCTCGCGTCGGAGTGGCAAAGCGAGGCATCCCGTCGGAATGCCAGGCAAACGTATTATTTCCGCTGTGTATGAAAATGCAAAGAAGGGGAATTTATTCGGAGAGTGCGCCGCAGCCGCCAGTATACTTTTGCGTTGTCAACGACCACTTATAAAGGCCAAACTCATCCAGGCAACACAACAATAGGTGCCGATTTCAATTGCTTTTCAACGCTTCCCCTAGGCGCGAACAAAAACAAGAATTTTCCGATTATCAATCACAGGCTAATCCGGCGAAATCCCCAAATATGGCAGCTTGACAGATGAATTTCATCTCACCGCAAGCGGCAGGCGCGGTGCGACGCGCTTCGTTTCGGTACACGAGGCCTCACGCAGCAGCGGCAACCACGCGGTTGCGTCCGTCCTTCTTCGCCTGATAGAGCGCGCGGTCGGCCTGCTTCAGCAGTTGTTCCTGCGTATCTATGCCCTTGCCGACGGTCGCTATACCCATGGACGCGGTGATATCGAGAGACAACCCAGAGCCCTTGAGCACGAACGGCTTGGACTCGATAATGCCTCGCAGGCGCTCTGCTATGAGAGCGGCCGCATCCGGCGCCGTATCCGGCATGACCACGACAAACTCCTCGCCGCCATAGCGGCAGGCAAGGTCGGCGCCGCGCACGGTCGAGCGAATGCGCATTGCGAACTCCTTCAGCACCTCGTCGCCGGCGTCGTGGCCATAGGTATCATTGACCTGCTTGAAGCGGTCGATGTCGGTGACGCAGACGGAAAGCAGCTTGCCGCGCGTCTGGGCTCGGGTGAAAAGCATCTTCAGATGGCTATCAAGATAACGGCGGTTGTGCAGGCCGGTCAGACCATCTGTGACAGCGAGTTCGATAGTATGCGTCACGCTGTGCCGCAGGCGATCGTTGAACCGCTTGCGGCGGATCTGTGTCAGCGAGCGGGCCACCAGTTCGTTCGGATCGAGTGGACGCACGATATAGTCGTTCACGCCGAGATCAAGGGCACGCACGATCATCTGCTCGTCGCCGTGCTCAGTGATCAACAAGATCGGAATGAAGCGCGTGCGTTCCAGCGAGCGCAGCTGTGAGCAGATCCGCAGCGGATCATAATCATCGAGATTGCCGTTGACGATCACAAGATCGAATGAATTCTCGGCGGCATCAAACACGGCAGCCTGCGGGTCGGACATCGCAGTTACGACGGCGATTGGCTTCAGGGTCTTGATGATCCGTTCCTGCGAGTTGCCACGGCTATCGACCAGCAGCACCTGGGCCGCTTCTTCGAGCCGACCGTCGCTGAGACGGA
>DBUL01000032.1:0-221 GCA_002307905.1 Rhizobiaceae bacterium UBA1291 | reverse complement strand
ACCGTCCATGCCCGGCATCATGATGTCGAGAAGGATGACGTCGACCTGCGTGCGATCGCAGATGTCGAGTGCGTCGCGGCCGTTATCGGCGGTCAAAACGTCGAAATACTCGGCGATCAGACGCGCTTCGAGCAGCTTCACATTGGCCGGGATATCGTCGACGACAAGTATTCTCGCAGTCATCGGTCCATTCCCTCACGCATCGCCAAGATAGGTCTTGA
>DBUL01000103.1 GCA_002307905.1 Rhizobiaceae bacterium UBA1291 | reverse complement strand
GCCATGGGGCCGGAGCTTTCCGGCGTGGCGCTCGACGTCTGCTGTTTCATGAAGGGACTGGAGACGGTGGAGCGCGAGCGGCAATGGCCGGCCCGCTCCGCCAAGCTGATGCTGCGCACCGCACTGCTGGCGCTCGCCCGCCACTATGCCCCACCGCCGCCAAGCTCCAGCCGCCGCCGACATCACTGGGGCGCCGAGGATTTTCGCCCGGAAATCGGGTGAGTAGCGGGTGAGAGATCGGGCGCTCCGGTCAGATCCGTTGCCTCAGCGCCGCCAACCGCGGGCCTTGATCTAGACGAGATGGCGTGCCGCCTGCTCGCGGATGCGCTGGATCATCGAGCGCAGGCCGTTGGCGCGCTGGGCCGAGAGGTGTTCGATCAGCCCGAGCCGGGAAAACAGCTCGATCGCGTCGAAGGCGACGATTTCCGAGGCATGCTTGCCGGAATAGGCGGCCAGCACGATCGCCACCAGCCCGCGGACGATATGGGCGTCCGAATCGCCGGTAAAATCGATCACCGGGTCCTTGCCCTCATGCGCATGGGTCGAAAGCCAGACCTGGCTGGCGCAGCCCTTGACCTTGTTTTCGGCCGTCCTCTCCGCCTCGGGCAGGTCCGGCAGCGCCTTGCCCAGTTCCATGACGTAGCGCATCCGGTCCTCCCAGTCGTCCAGGAAGGCGAAGTCCTCGGTCATCTGCTCGAGCGTGGTCATGTGGGGTTAGATTCCGGTTGCTGCGATGGCTCCCCCTATAGGCGATCCCGCCCGCCATTTGAACCTTCGCCACCAGTGAAAAGCGGAAGAAAAAAGAAAAAGCCGCGAGGACAAGGAGTCCTCGCGGCCCGGCGATGGAGCCGAAGTTTCCTGTGGGACAGGCAGGCAGACAACAGAGCCCGGGGGCGCAAAGGCGGATGAACGACAAGGATGCAAGCGGGGCGGCGAGGGCCCTCGGTGCCCTGGCAATTCTTGGGTGGAACGGTACCGGGCGTTTACGCACCGGGGCCGGGAGCTCTAGACCTTCGGCGGGGTGTAGGGCTTCGGGCCGTTGCCGGTCCGCGGCTTCGGCGCCGGCACGATCGTCCCGGTGGTGACGACATCGGTTGCGGCCTGAGCCTCGGCGGAGGCCATATCGGCAATCAGCTCGGCACGAACGGGCTTGTCCTCGGCCACCGCCTTTTCACCATCATTGGCGAACTGGCTGTCGAGAAGCTGATAGGCGACCAAAGCGCCTTCACGGGCCCGTTTGCCGAGCGCCTGGAAGGTTTCGGCACCCTTTTCGCAGACGTCCGGCTTTTCCGTGCAGATGGCGGAGAGATATTGATAGGCGTCCGTCACCGCTGCGATTGCATCGCCCATTTCAAGGCGCGGTCCACCGGCGGTCTCTTCCGCGGGTTGGCTGCTGAAGAACGACAGCACCACCAGCGTCATCGAGCACCAGAAAGCTCCCTTGATCAGAAACCACATCGTCTTCACCAATCCCATCTTGCCCGAACTTGTCGGGGCCCGTCGGGTTATCCCCCGAACTTGTGAGGGCAAGCTATCGGCGCGGTGCAAAGATCGCTTTGCAAAACCCGCTCGGATTTGTCTAAAATTTGAACGAATGACGAGATCGCGACCGTTCGTCCGGCAATTCGTTCAAACTTTATCGGTCGCTGTTAAGCATAATTGTGGCGGTCGCCCGGCAATCCACCGCTTCTCGCCGGCCGGGCCGGACACAATTCTTAACGTATTCCGGAAAACACTGACAAATCCGTCGCTTACGCCCCGTTAACCACGTTGTCGAAAGCTTCCCGGAACTGTCCCGAAATGGGGCTTCCGAGGTGTTCGCAGGGTTTCCGGGGAGGCCCCCCTTATCTTTTCCTTAAGCGCGGAGGGCCTAAACTCAGGGCATCGAAAACGAAACCGTTTCGCGGATTTTTGGCGTGCAAGTATTGCGTAACATGGCTGACAGAGCGAAGGCGATTCTCGATCGCATGGCCGGCAAGTGCCTGGTCTCGCATGCGAGCGGCGAAGCAGCCGATCCGCGCGAGATCGTGGCGCTGCGCCGCCTCGCCGCCGCATTTGCCGTCATGCTTGCGGCAGTTCCGGTCTGGCTTTCCTTCCATTACGGTCCGGCCCTCGCGCTGCCGCTCGGCTTTGCCGTCGTCGTCTCGCTCTTCCTCGTCTGCGCCGTGGCCCTCGTTGCATTCCGTCGCGCCGGCGCGTCGGACGCCCCGACGATCAGCGTGGACGCCGAGGATCGATCGCCCTTCGACTTCTGCCCCGGCCTCATGCTCCGTCTCGACGGTGCCGGCAATGTCCACGAAGCCGGCGGCCGCGAGCGCGACATGTTCCTTTCCTTCCTGCGCGCCCCCTTGGGCCGCCGTTTCGCCGAGCAGGTGCATGTCGCGGACCGCATCGCCTTCGTCCAGGCGCTGGACGAATTGCGCCAGGGGGCAGATGCCGTCGTCATCGACCTGCGTCTCGACCGGCCGTTGATCGGCATCGACCAGACCCAGTTCATGAACGTGCGCATGGACATGACGGCTGCGCGCGGCCCGGAGGGGCAACTCACCGACGTCTATGCCCAGTTGCTCGACATCGCCGGTGAAATGTCGATCCGCGATTCCGTTTCGCTGAAGGAAGACGAGGCTGTCGCCGCCCATGAGGCGGAATCCCGCTTCCTCGC
>DBUL01000194.1:2908-3146 GCA_002307905.1 Rhizobiaceae bacterium UBA1291 | reverse complement strand
GGAACTGGCCAAGCTGGCCGAGGACAAGGGACTGCTGCTCAACTACGAAGCGGCCGTCGCCGGCGGCATCCCCGTGATCAAGGCAATGCGCGAAAGCCTGACGGGCAACCATTTCTCCCGCGTCTATGGCATCATGAACGGCACCTGCAATTACATCCTGACCCGGATGGAGAAGGAGGGCCTGACCTTCGAAGCCTGCCTCACGGAAGCGCAGCGTCTCGGCTATGCCGAGGCCGAT
>DBUL01000194.1:0-2753 GCA_002307905.1 Rhizobiaceae bacterium UBA1291 | reverse complement strand
GCGCAGGTTGACGGCGTCACCAATGCGGTTGCGCTCGAATCCGACATTCTCGGTGAACTGCTGATGGTCGGCCCCGGTGCCGGCGGCAATGCCACCGCTTCGGCCGTGCTGGGGGATATTACCGACATCGCCAAGACCCGTCCGGGCACCCAGCAGGTTCCGGTACTCGGCCGTCCGGCGCACCTGTTGGAACCCTACCGTCGGGCGCAGATGCGCAGTCACGAAGGTGGCTATTTCATCCGCCTGACGGTGGTCGACCGCACCGGCGTCTTCGCCAGCATCGCGACCAGGATGGCGGACAACAATATCTCGCTGGAATCGATCGTTCAGCGCTCTGAGCACGCAGCCGCAGACGCCCCGGTGACCATCATCCTCGTTACCCATGCGACGATGGAAGACGCCGTGCGCAAGGCTGTCGCCGCCATCAGGAGCGAGGGTTATCTCGTCGGCGAACCGCAGGTCATCCGCATCGAGCGCCCGAAGACAGTGTAAAGCGCTGCCGAGCGGTGCTAGCTCAACGGCCGGCACCGCTGTACCGCGCGACGTTTTCGGTGCGTAATCGCCACCCACATCGATATATCGCGAACGTGCCGCTCGCATCCTCCACGCAGGCCCGCTATCCTTTGGCGTCAGTACAATCGGGTTCGGGGAGGAGCTTGATGATGCCAGCTGAAGAGCAGGAATTCGCGCACGGTCGGGGCAGCGCGAGCCATGATCGGTGGCGAAAGGGTGACGACGACGGTTTGGAGGGCGCACGCAACTGGGCCGTCATCCTTGTCCATGTTTCACTGATGACTGTGCCTTTCCTCGCCGTCGCCTGGTTTCTTGCGTGAATGCCCAGTCTTGGTCAGGCTTGTCCGATTGCTTGTGCCTTGACGTTCATATGAGCCATAGCGTGACGCCTGCCTGAGGCAGGGCTGGTCATTTGCCTGCGGACCTGTAGAAAGGGGGCAGATGCAATGGACCGCAGACAGCATGGAAGAACCCGTAGATCCCGTCCCGCGCGCATTTCTTGGCGTTGATCGCTCGGTCTCCGGGCAACGCTGGGTGTCGCGCCTCGACCAGGCCGGGCAGAACCGGGCGCTGGCGATGAGCCAGCTTCACGGCATGCCAGAGCTTGTGGCGCGAGTGCTGGCCGGACGGGGCGTCGCCGTCGACGACGCGCCTGCCTTTCTCGAACCGTCCATCCGCAGCCTGATGCCCGACCCCTACCGGCTTACGGATTGCGAGGCGGCGGCCGAACGGCTGGTCGAAGCGATCCGCCGCGGCGAACGCGTGGCGATCTTCGGCGACTACGACGTCGATGGCGCGGCGTCCTCCGCATTGCTTTGGCGTTTTCTGCACCATTTCGGTATCGATTCGGAAATCTACATTCCCGACCGCATATTCGAGGGCTATGGGCCGAACCCGGCGGCGATGGGCCAGTTGATCGATCGTGGCGCCCGACTGATCGTCACGGTCGACTGCGGCTCGACCAGCCTCGAGGCACTGGCGGTGGCGAAGGAACGCGGCATTGATGTGGTGGTGATCGATCACCACCAGATGGGGCACGAGCTGCCGCCTTGTCTCGCCCTGGTCAATCCGAACCGCGAGGACGACCTGTCGGGGCAGGGGCATCTCTGTGCCGCCGGCGTGGTCTTCCTTGTCCTGGTCGCCACCCTGCGCGTGCTGCGCCAGAATGGCCATGCGCAGGCCCGCTCGCTCGATCTTCTGGCTTGGCTCGACCTCGTGGCGCTGGCGACGGTGTGTGACGTAGTGCCGTTGAAGGGACTGAACCGTGCCTTTGTTACCAAGGGCCTGATCGCCGCCCGCCACCAGCAAAACGTAGGCCTTGCCGCCCTTCTGCGCGTGGCCGGCATCGGCGGCCCGGTCACACCCTACCATTTTGGATTCCTCGTTGGCCCGCGCATCAACGCCGGCGGACGAATCGGCGACGCGGCGCTTGGCAGTCGGTTGCTGACGCTGGATGATGCCGGCGAGGCCGAGCAGATCGCCCACAAGCTGGATGAATTGAACCGCGAGCGTCAGGCCATGGAACAGGTCATGCTGGCGGAAGCGGAAGCGGAGGCGCTGGCCGAATATGGCAACGGCGAGGCGGCCTCTGTAATCGTCACGGCACGCGACAACTGGCATCCCGGAATTGTCGGCCTGCTGGCGGCACGGCTGAAGGAAAAGTTAAAGCGACCGGCCTTCGCCATCGCCTTCGATCCCAACGGCAAGGGCAGCGGTTCGGGGCGTTCGATCAACGGATTCGATATCGGCCGCATGGTTCGCGCCGCCGTCGATTCGGGCCTGTTGGTGAAAGGCGGGGGGCATGCCATGGCCGCTGGCCTGACCGTCGAGCGTGCCAATCTCGGCCGTCTGCGGACCTTTTTCGACGAGGCCTCTGCCGAACAGGTGGGCGCGCTTGCCGCCAACCAGACGCTGAAGATCGACGGTGCGCTTGGTGCATCGGGTGCGACGATCGCGCTGATCGACCAGTTGGAGGCGGCCGGACCCTACGGCTCCGGTCATCCGCAGCCGATCTTTGCCGTACCTGCCCATCGTCTTCGCGATGCCAGGCCGGTCGGCACGACTCACGTCAAGATCACGCTCGAGGCTGCCGACGGCACACGGCTGGAGGGCATCGCCTTCCGCGCGGCCGAGACCGCGCTCGGCAATTTCCTGCTCAATGGACGGGGGACCCAAATTCATGTCGCCGGTACGCTCAGCGCTGATCACTGGCAGGGATCGCGCCGTGTGCAGATGCGCGT
>DBUL01000120.1 GCA_002307905.1 Rhizobiaceae bacterium UBA1291 | reverse complement strand
GAATACGGCATGCTGCCGCGCGCCACCGGCGACCGCATGAGGCGCGAGGCCGCAGCCGGCAAGCAGGGCGGCCGCACCCAGGAAATCCAGCGGCTGATCGGCCGCTCGCTGCGCGCCATCGTCGATCTCGAAGCACTCGGCGAGCGCCAGATCACCCTTGACTGCGACGTCATCCAGGCCGATGGCGGCACCCGCACGGCCTCGATCACCGGCGCATGGATCGCGCTGCACGATTGCCTGAAGTGGATGGAAACCCGCAACATGGTGAAGGTCGAGAAGGTCCTGAAAGACCATGTCGCCGCCATTTCCTGCGGCATCTTCGCCAGCCAGCCGGTGATCGACCTCGACTACCTGGAAGATTCGGCAGCCGAGACCGATGCCAATTTCGTCATGACCGGTTCGGGCGCGATCGTCGAGGTGCAGGGCACTGCTGAAGGCGCGCCGTTCTCCGAGGACGAATTCCTCACCCTGATGCGGCTTGCCCGGGGCGGCATCGGCGAACTGGTGCAGATGCAGAAGCAGGCCCTGCTCTAGGCGCGATAGACCAGAGGAACGGGAGCCGTGACGCAGCCCTTGGAAGGTATCCTGGAAACAGCACTTTACGCCGTTGACCTCGATGCGGCGGAAGCCTTCTACGGCGGCGTTCTGGGTCTGGAAAAGGCAACCCGCCACGGCAACCGTCACCTCTTCTACCGCTGTGGAGGCGGCATGCTCCTGATCTTCAACCCGGACGAGACGGCGGAGCCCGTTCCGGCCGGTGCCCTGCCGGTGCCGAGTCATGGCGCGACCGGTCCCGGCCATGTCTGCTTCCGCGTGCGCGGCGAGCGGATGGACCGGATCATCGAACGGCTGCAGGAGGCCGGCGTTGCCATTGAATCGGACTTCCGCTGGCCGAACGGGGCGCGCTCCATCTACTTTCGCGATCCGGCTGGCAACAGCCTGGAATGCGCAGAGCCCAGGCTCTGGAACCTCGAATAGGATTTGACCGCATGCGCAAGCTCGACACCCGCACGATCGTCGTCGCCAGCCACAATGCCGGCAAGATCGCCGAAATTGCCGACCTGATCGGTCCGTTCGGGTTTTCCGCCCGGAGTGCGGCCGAACTGAAGTTCGCCGAACCCGACGAGACCGGCACGACGTTTGAGGAAAATGCCACAATCAAGGCGCTGGCTTCGGCTCGCGCTTCGGGCATGCCGGCGCTGTCCGACGATTCCGGCCTAGTCGTCGATGCGCTGGACGGGGCGCCCGGCGTCTACACCGCCAACTGGGCCGAGCGCGAGGACGGCAGCCGCGATTTCGCCATGGCGATGGAGAAGGTCGAAAAGGCCCTTGCCGAACGCGGTGCGACCACGCCCGAACAGCGCAGCGGGCGTTTCGTCAGCGTGCTGTGCCTTGCCTGGCCCGACGGCCACACGGAAATGTTCCGCGGCGAGGTCGAGGGCACGATCGTCTGGCCGCCGCGCGGCACCAAGGGGTTCGGCTACGACCCGGTCTTCCAGCCGGAGGGTTTCGACACCACCTTCGGCGAGATGTCCTCGGAAGAAAAGCATGGCTGGAAGCCGGGCGATGCGCAAGCACTGTCCCACCGGGCACGCGCCTTCAAGATCTTCGTCGAAACCTGCCTGGAGGCCTGAACCGCCGATGCCAGAGGCCCAGCCGTTTCTCCTGCCCGATACCGGCGAACCGGGCTTCGGCGTTTACGTCCATTGGCCGTTTTGCGCGGCCAAGTGCCCATATTGCGATTTCAACAGCCACGTCCGCCACCAGCCGGTCGACCAGCCGCGATTCGTCTCCGCCTTCCTGCGCGAAATGGAGGAGATGCGGCTGTTGAGCGGACCAAAGACCGTCACCAGCATCTTCCTCGGCGGCGGCACGCCTTCGCTGATGGATCCGGCAACCGTCAGCGCGATCCTCGACGGCATTGCCCGCCATTGGCATGTGCCCGACGGTATCGAGATCACCATGGAGGCCAATCCGTCGAGCGTCGAGGCCACCCGCTTTCGCGGCTATCGCTCAGCCGGCGTCAACCGCGCCTCGCTCGGCGTGCAGGCGCTCAACGATCCGGACCTGAAATTCCTCGGCCGGCTTCACGATGTCGAGGATGCGCTAAAGGCGATCCGCCTGGCGCGCGAGATTTTTCCGCGCATGTCCTTCGACCTGATCTATGCCCGGCCGCACCAGACGGTCGAGGCCTGGGAAAAGGAACTTCGCGAGGCGATGTCCTATGCGGTCGACCACCTGTCGCTCTACCAACTGACGATCGAGGAAGGTACGGCCTTCTACGGCCTGCACAAGGCCGGCAAGTTCATCGTGCCGGACGAGGAGCAGGCGGCGCTCCTCTACGAGGCGACGCAGGAGATCACGGCGAGCGAAGGGCTCCCGGCCTACGAGGTTTCCAACCATGCCCGTCCGGGCGCGGAAAGCCGGCACAACCTGACCTACTGGCGCTATGGCGACTATGCCGGCATTGGCCCCGGCGCCCACGGCCGGCTGACGCGTGGCCGCGACAAGCTTGCGACCGCGACCGAACGCAATCCAGAAGGCTGGCTCGCCGCCGTCGAGCGCGACGGCCATGGCATGGTCGACCAGGAATTGCTGGGATCGGACGAGCAGGCCGACGAATTGCTTTTGATGGGGCTCCGGCTGCGCGAAGGCGTGGACCTTGCCCGCTGGCAGCAGCTTTCCGGCCGCGATCCGGACCCGGCGCGCGAGCAGACTTTACTGGAACACGGTTTTATCGAACGATTGGGCAATTCGCGGCTGCGCTGCACGCCCAAGGGGATGCTGATCCTCGACGCCGTGGTGGCCGATCTCGCCTGCTAGCGTCTTGCGATGACATGCAGCCATTCGGTCGGCTCGCCGTCATAGCCGCCGCCGGACGCCGTCTCTATCCGCGGCGTGGTAAAGCCTGCCAGACGATAGGCTTCCGTCAACCATTCCTGGTCGGGCCGATTATAGTAACGACCGAACCGATCCGCTCCCTCCTCGACCCCTGCCTTGAAACTTGCATGGAAGTGTCCGCCGTCCTTCAGCGCACGGCGGATACGGCGGAGGACATCGGGAAGCTCGGCGCGGGGCACATGCAGCAGGCAAGCATTGGCCCAGACGCCGTCATAGGCCGTCACCTCGTTTAGGTCGGAAAAGCGCATCACGCGCACGGGGCGGCCGAGCCGTGCCTCCGCCTCGCGCGCCATGGCGGCTGATCCATCCGTCGGTGTCACGGTAAAACCGCGTTCGATCAGCCATGCGCTGTCCGCGCCCGCGCCGCAGCCGAGTTCCAGGATCGTGCCGCCCGACGGAAGCAGGTCGGCGAAAGCCGTCAAGCGCGCGACCGGAGCATGGCGTTTCCGGGCCGCATAGGAGGCCGCATTCTCGTCATAGAAGGCGATCGGCTTGTTCGTTGAAGTGCGCAAGTCCCGGCTCCGCGATCGACCGCAACGAGAAAGGCCGGCGTTTCCGCCGACCTCGTTCCTCATGCATTATTCTCGTTGATCAGCCGCTTGAGCAGTTCGATCTCGTGGCTGAGCTTGGTGTCCTCGCCGACCAGTCCCTCAATCTTGCGTACCGCATGCAGCACGGTCGTATGATCGCGTCCGCCAAATCGGCGGCCGATTTCCGGGAAGGAGCGCGGCGTCAGCGTTTTGGCCAGATACATGGCGATCTGACGCGGCTTGACGATCACGCGCGTGCGCCGGTTCGACACCAGTTCCTGACGCGAGACATTGTAGTGGCGCGCGACGATGCGCTGGATATCCTCAATGCGGACCCGCTTCTGTTCGGATGCACCGACCAGATGGGCAAGCAGTTCATCAACCCGCTCGACCGACAGATTCGGCTCGAAGGAGCGGCGAAAGATCAACTGGTTAAAGGCGCCTTCCAGATCCCGGCCGCTGCTCACCACGCTGCGGGCGACATGCGACAGGATCTCCAGCGGAATATCGAGCGAGGCATCGTCCTTCTTGGCGGCTTCCAGCCGGCTCTTCAACATTTCGAGGCGCATTTCGTAGTCTGGCGCTTCCATCTCGATGGCGACGCCGCCCTGCAGGCGCGAGCGCACACGCGGATCGAGCGATTCCAGTTCCCAAGGCGCGCGGTCGGCTGCGACAACCACTTGTTTGGCGCTGTCGAGCAGCATGTTGAGGAGATGGCAGAACTCGTGCTGAATCATCTTGCCTTGCAGGAACTGCATGTCGTCGATGATCAGAAGATCGATGTGGCGCAGCGTGTCCTTGAGTGTCAGGGCGTCGTTGTCGCGGATCGCGGTGGCAAAGCGCCACATGAAATATTCCGCGGTCAGATAGACGACGCGCGGCGCGCGCGGGCTGTGGACGGCGGCATTGGCGATCGCCTGCAGCAGGTGGGTCTTGCCCAGCCCGACGGAGGAGTGGATGAACAGCGGATTGAAGCGAACGGCACCCGCGCCGGCTTCGGCAATCGTCTTGGCCGCGGCGAGCGCCACCCGGTTCGACGCGCCTTCGACATAGTCATCAAAAGTATAGCGTGAGTCGAGCGGCGAGCCGAAGAGCGGGCCGTTCGGGGCGCTACGCGTCCCAGCCATGTTGCCTGCAGATGTCACGAACTGACCGATCGGCTGCGCCGAGGGCTTGCGGGTCGGCGCGGCAGGAGCCGTTTCCACAGCAGGACGTTCGTCGACTGTCGGCGCCTTCTGATGACGGCTGGCGCTACGCACCAGAATCTCGACCTTCAGAATGGCAGGGTCTTCCTGTTGGAAAATGCTGGTGATGAGATCCAGATAACGGTTGTTGATCCACGATTTCAGAAAGGTCGTCGGCACCGTCAGGCGAACAAGACTCTTTGAGGCGGAGTGCAACTTCAGTCGACCGAACCAGCTTGCGTAGACATCAGGACCTACCTGTGCCTTCAGCCGCAGGCTGAAGCGTTCGAACAGAACATCGTACTTCATCTCGGAACCGTCCCCTGCCGCGTCAGAACATGCGGTGCCGAGCGCCGTTTGTGCCTGGTCCCCGTTCCCCCGCGCACCGGCCATCACTGTATTCATCTGCATTTTGCCGCCTTTTTCACTTCTACGTGCCATCGGGCGCCAAGCGTCCGATAGTCAATTTCATCCCCGTGCGGTGTGGCGGACCGCGCCTTGAAAGGCCGGCGACCACACTCCCCTCAATCGCATGTCCTCCCCAGCCAAAGGATCCCATGCGATACGGAACGCAGCCGCTGGTCCAGCCACATGCATTCCGCGCGGTTACCGGCCTGCCTTTCATCCTCGATATGAAAGACCATGCCGGCAGTGGCGCTTCTGTTCCCGTTCCCCTACCCCGACTGATCACCGGCGCGTTCGACAAAATTATCCTTCGCGGAAACCATGAGATTCCCGGCGCAAGGCCAAATGTGTCTGAAGAAACGGAATTGAAAAATTCCGCCCCAAGCGACGATGGGTGGCCCTGACACGCAAATTGCCAGTTCAGATCACCCCCGGAGGTCAACTCCACGCCCCTTGTTGGACGGTATTAAGGCAGGATCAAAAGTGAAGATCAACTGTGATTTTTACGCAAAATTAAGTCGCGGCCATTGACTCCGCCCCCCTCATCAGACCGTCACAATTGCCGTCTGGAGAATCGCTTTTGAATCAACGAGATTCAAAAAAGCCTGAGGACAACCAGGGGAAAATGGCCTGAAAATAAAAATTCGCTTGACTCAAAACCGGGGCCGCCTGCCGTTAAGTGAAGCCGACCGCCGCCGGCATTCCTCCTGCAACCATCTGATTTTATTGATTTTTTTGTGTCATTCGGTTGACATGTAATTGTCAAATGCAACGACGCAAAGAGCTGAACGTCAAAACAGCAGAAAAAGCCCGGCTATGCAGCCAGGCTAATTTAATTATGACAGAAATGGGGCGAAATTTAGATCGCCAACGCCTTTACGCGGCTCGCAAGACGCGAAATCTTGCGCGAAGCCGTGTTGGCGTGAACCACGCCCTTGCTGGCTGCACGCTGCAGTTCCGGCTGTGCCGCCTGCAGAGCGTCCTTGGCGAGGGCGGCATCACCGGAGGCGATGGCCTCCTCCACCTTGCGGATGAAACCGCGAACGCGGGAACGGCGAGCCTTGTTGACTGCAGTACGGCGAGCGATCTTGCGGGTCGCCTTCTTCGCCGAAGTTGTATTGGCCATGGATGCCTCTCTTCGAATTCAAACCAAAACCCGCCACCGCCGCGTCGGGTCGTTGCGACCTGCCATATCAGCAATTCGGGAGCTATTCTCGGAAGAGCTATTGGCTCTCCCAACCGTGGGCGGGCATATAGCCCGAAAGCGGAGGGTCGTCAACGCGCAATTTGCAGGAAATCGCGCGTTGCGAGTCCCTTAGCGGTTCTTGAACACCGGCTTGCGCTTCTCGGTGAAGGCCGCCATGCCTTCCTTCTGGTCCTCGGTGGCGAAGAGCGAATGGAAAAGACGGCGCTCAAAGCGCAGCCCCTCGCTCAGTGTCTGTTCGAAGGCCCGGCTGACCGTCTCCTTGACCATGCTGACAGCGGTCTGCGAGAAACCGGCAATCTTCTCGGCGGCGGCGACCGCTTCGTCAAGCAGGCGCTCCTGATCCACAACACGCGCAACCAATCCAGCGCTTTCGGCCTCGTGGGCGTCCATCAGCCTTCCGGTGAGGCAGAGGTCCATAGCCTTTGCCTTTCCGACCGCGCGCGTCAGGCGTTGCGTGCCGCCCATACCGGGGATGACGCCGAGGGTGATTTCAGGCTGGCCGAACTTTGCCGTCTTGGCGGCGATGATGAAATCGCACATCATGGCAAGCTCGCAACCGCCACCCAGCGCGAAACCGGATACGGCAGCAATCATCGGCTTGCGGAAGCCCGCTATGTCGTCCCAGCCGCTGAAGAAATCAGCGCGATAGGCATCGACGAATTCGAGCGACTGCATCTCCTTGATGTCAGCGCCGGCGGCAAACGCCTTTTCCGAGCCGGTCAGCACGACGGCGCCGATGCCTGCATCCGCCTGCAGTTCGCCGAGCAGCTGGCGCAATTCGATCAGCACNNCGGTCGAGTTGAGCGCATTCAGCGCCTGCGGCCGGTTCAGTGTGATGATCGCCACGCGGCCGCGGGTCTCCACCAGGAGGGTTTCATAGGTCATCGGTATCTCCCGTTTGTTCTTAAAAGTCTATTTCTGGCAGTGGTGACAATAGAATGACGAGCGCCCGCCCTGCACCATTCGTTCGACCGTACCGCCACAGCCGGACGTCCGGCAAGACTCGCCCTCGCGGTCATAGACGCAGAAGCTGTGCTGAAAGTAGCCGAGTGTTCCATCGGTCTGGATATGGTCGCGCAGCGACGAACCACCCGCCGCGATCGCATCGGCGATCACCGCGCGGATCGCATCGGTCAGTGCCTGAAGCGCTTTCTTCGGCCGACCGGACGCCGTCACAAGGCTCGCGGCGGTGCGCCTGGGCGAAAGATGTGATCGCCACAACGCCTCGCATACATAGATATTGCCAAGTCCGGCGATAACCTTCTGGTCAAGCAGGGCCGTCTTCAAGGGCTGCTGCTTGCTGGCGAACCGGCCCGCAAGATATTTGGCATCGAGCGCATTGCCGATCGGCTCCGGGCCAAGATCGCGAAAGGCAGGATAGGCATCGAGCTCGTTGCGCAATGCCAGATCCATGAAACCGAAGCGGCGGGGGTCATTATAGATCACGCGGGCGCCCCCCCTGCCCTGCGACTGTTCCAGATGAAAGATGATGTGGTCGTGTTTTTCGTCTTTCGACCGGGCGTGGTGAAAGTCTCCGGGGTGGCCTGACCCTTCCCCTTCCTCGATGCGGAACGAGCCGGACATGCCGAGATGGCAGATTACCGTCGTCCCGTCGTCCAGATCAATCAGCAGATACTTGGCGCGGCGGGCGAGACCGATGATCTGCCGGCCGGTCAGCCGTGCGACGAAATCGCGCGGCAAAGGAAAGCGCAGATCGGGACGGCGCAGCTCGACGCGCCGCATCACCGCCCCTTCCATGGTCGGCGAAAGCCCTCTTTTGACCGTCTCGACCTCTGGCAATTCCGGCATAGCATCCCATCTTTCCGTTTGAACGGCGCCTGAAACGACTGTAGACCAGCGCAAGAGCCGGTCCAGGCCGGAGATAGCGCGCCTAGGGCGATTTCGCTATGGTCTTTCGACCGCATGAGACAATGGAGTGATCAGATGGCCGAGAGCCGCACTTCCGCCGAGGGCGGCATGGAAACCTCCTACGGCTTCCGCGAGGTCGCCGAAGGCGAAAAGCAGGTTCTGGTCAACGAGGTCTTCCACAAGGTCGCCAAGCGTTACGACATCATGAACGACGTCATGTCGGCGGGCCTGCACCGCATCTGGAAGGATGCGATGATCGCAGCGCTCAACCCGCGCAAGGATCCCGCCTACACGGTCCTCGACGTCGCGGGCGGCACCGGCGACATCGCGTTTCGCATCGTCGAGGCTTCCGGCCGGCTGGCGCATGCCACCGTGCTCGATATCAACGGCTCGATGCTCGGCGTCGGCGCCGAGCGGGCAGAAAAGAAGGGGCTTTCGAACAACCTCACCTTCGTCGAGGCGAATGCCGAGGAACTGCCCTTTGAGGACAACAGCTTCGACGCCTATACGATCGCCTTCGGTATTCGCAACGTGCCGCGCATCGACGTCGCCTTGAGCGAAGCCTATCGCGTGCTGAAGCGCGGCGGGCGCCTCCTGGTGCTTGAGTTTTCCGAAGTCGAAATGCCGCTGCTCGACCGCTTCTATGACCAATGGTCATTCAAGGCCATTCCGCAGTTCGGCAAGATGATCACCGGCGATGCAGAGCCCTACCAGTATCTGGTGGAATCGATCCGCAAGTTCCCCAACCAGCGCGACTTTGCGGCGATGATCACCAAGGCCGGCTTTTCCCGCGTGACCTTCACCAATTATTCCGGCGGCATCGCGGCGCTGCATTCCGGCTGGAAACTCTGATTTTCATGAGCACTGTCGGAGCATATTTCCGCCTGGCGCGGGTCGGCTGGGTGCTGGTCAGGGAAGGCGTCATTTCCGCCTTGCCCTCCGAGGACCTTCCGCCGCTCGTTGCCTTCGCCAAGAGCGCGGCCGGCCTGTTGGCGCGCAAGCGTGCCAAGCGTGAGCANNCCGGCCGGACGTGGTCGGCGCAGAATTCGCCGAGGACCTCGCCGGCCTGCAGGACCGCATGGCCTTCTTCCCGACGGAGGCTGCCAAGGCGACGGTGACAGGATCCCTCGGCCGTTCGATCGACGATCTCTACGTCACGTTCGGCGAGCCGATCGCCGCAGCCTCGATCGCGCAGGTCCATCCAGCGGAAGTCGACACTCCGGATGGCCGCAAGAAAGTCGCCGTCAAGGTCATCCGGCCCGGCGTGCGCAAGCGTTTCGCCGCCGATCTCGAAGCCATGTATCTCGTCTCCCGCCTGCAGGAGCGTTTCCTTCCGCACACGCGGCGCTTGCGGCCGGTCGAGGTGACCCGCACGCTTGAGCAGACCACCAAGGTCGAGATGGACCTTCGGCTCGAGGCGGCCGCCCTTTCGGAAATTACCGACAATACCAGGGATGATCCGGGCTTCCGGGTGCCGATCGTCGACTGGGAGCGCACCGGTCGCGACGTCGTCACCATGGAATGGATCGACGGCATCAAGATGGCGGATGTCGAGGCGCTGAAAGCGGCCGGCCACGATCTCGACACGCTCGCCGACACGCTGATCCAGTCCTTCCTGCGCCACACCCTGCGCGACGGCTTCTTCCATGCCGACATGCATCCCGGCAACCTGTTCGTCGCGCCCGACGGCATGATCGTCGCCGTCGACATGGGCATCGCCGGGCGCCTGGGAAAGAAGGAGCGTCGGTTCCTGGCCGAGATCCTCTATGGCTTCATCACCCGTGACTACCTGCGCGTCGCCGAAGTGCATTTCGAGGCCGGCTATGTGCCGTCCCACCACAATGTCGCAAGCTTTGCCCAGGCCATCCGGGCGATCGGCGAGCCGATCCACGGTCAGCCGGCCGAAACCATCTCGATGGGCAAATTGCTCACCCTGCTGTTCGAGGTCACCGAGCTTTTCGACATGGAAACCCGGCCCGAACTCGTCATGCTGCAGAAGACCATGGTCGTGGTCGAGGGCGTGGCGCGCATGCTCAATCCGCGCTTCAACATGTGGAAGGCCTCGGACCCCGTCGTCTCCTCATGGATCCGCGACAATCTCGGGCCGAAGCGTATCGCTGGTGACGTCAAGGATGGCGTTCGCGCGGCGTTCAGGCTGGCGGAGGCGTTGCCCGAGATCGCTGCCAAAACCGAAAAGCTGCATGACGAAATCGTCCATATGAGTGAGAACGGGCTGAGGTTCGACCCGGAGACGGCCGAGGCGATCGGCCGTTCGGAGGCCCGCCACAGCCGGTTCGGGCGGCTGGCGCTTTGGGTGATTGCGGCGCTCCTGCTCTTGATCGCCGTCAAAATCGGTTGATTTGCCGCTCAAACATTTCTACCCCTTGCGAACGGCCTGTTGCTCCATTCACCTCGCAATGGGCGGACTCTCCGGCACTTTCGATATCCGTATCGCCCGCCTTCCATTTCGATCTGACGCATCTGCGCTCCATTCGCGCGCCATGACCCGGGAAATGCCATGTCGCCCACCAATGCCAATTTCGTC
Source organism: Rhizobiaceae bacterium UBA1291 (assembly GCA_002307905.1). Lineage (GTDB taxonomy): Bacteria > Pseudomonadota > Alphaproteobacteria > Rhizobiales > Rhizobiaceae > Allorhizobium. Next base: position 9,396 of record DBUL01000120.1, on the reverse strand, counting down.
CGTACAACCTTTCTGATGCTGATCGTCGGGACCATTGTCCTGACCGGCATCATTCTGTCCTCGCTCTGGCTGGTTGACCGTAGCCGCGAGACCTTCAGCTATATCGTCCACGAACGCGACATCCGCCGCGCATCTGCCGACCTCTTGCAGACGCTCGTCGATGCGGAGTCCGGCCAGCGCGGCTTCATCCTGACGCAGGATGAGAACTTTCTCGATATTTATCGGAAATCGATGGCAAACGTCCGCGAACACCTGGCCACGGTCGCCCAGTTGGTTCAGGGCCGCGCGATCAAGGAAGAGCGGATGCCAACGCTTCAGCGCCTTATCGAAAGCAAGCTGGAGGAAATGGCCCAGACCGTCGATCTGACACGACAGGACCGCCAAGACGAGGCAATCGAGCTGACCAAATCCGAGCTCGGCCGCGAACTGATGGACGAGATCCGGGAAATTCTCAATTTTTTCCGGACGCAGTCGGACATCAACGTCGACAATGGCGTGGCGGAACAGCTTAAGGCAATCAACCAGCTGAGGTGGTTCACCATCGGCGGCGGCATCGCCATCCTTGCGGTCATGGGAGGAGCGATCGCGATCGTCACGCAGCATGTCCGGGCACTCTCCAACGCTCGCAATGAGGTCGAACTGCTCAATGCCGGGCTGGAGGAACGGGTGAACGAGCGCACCGAGGATCTGATGCGCGCGAACCAGGAGATCCAGCGCTTCGCCTATATCGTCACGCACGACCTTCGCGCCCCGCTCGTTAACGTCATGGGCTTTACCGCCGAGCTCGACACCTCACTCAAGGCTCTGCAGACCTATGTACTGGCGGAGGGGGACAAGCTGACGGAGGACCAGATCAAGGAGGCGCGGCTGGCAGCCGCCGAGGATCTGCCCGAAGCCATCGGCTTCATCCGCTCGTCGACGAAGAAGATGGACGGCCTGATCAACGCCATTTTGAAAATCTCGCGTGACGGTCGGCGCCCGCTGAAACCGGAGCCGATCGAATTAAAGAGCATGCTGGAGGCGACGAGCGCCAGCGTCCATCATCAGATCAGCGAAAGCAATGGTTCCGTGCAGCTCGACGTTCGCGTCCCCATGATCAACACGGACCGTTTTTCGCTGGAACAGATCCTTGGTAACCTTTTCGATAATGCCGTGAAGTATAAACAACCAGAGAGGCCGTTGAACCTCGCGGTGCGTATCATGCCGGAAGGTCGAAACATGGTGCGCATCGAAGTCGAGGACAACGGCCGCGGTATTGCAGACGAAGATCATGAGCGCATTTTCGAGCTTTTCCGTCGGGCCGGACAGCAGGACAAGTCGGGTGAAGGCATCGGCCTTGCGCATGTGCGGTCCCTGGCCCGGAACCTCGGCGGGGAAATAACCGTTAGGTCCAGGCTTGGATCGGGGTCCACTTTCGTTCTGCGCCTGCCATCGGATTTGTCGCGAATTGTACGGAGTTGAGAGATGAAAGCCGTCGGAAAAGAAGTGACCATCGTCATGGTCGAGGACGACGAAGGCCACGCGCGCCTGATCGAGAAGAACGTGCGCCGTGCCGGCGTCAACAACGAGATCATCCCGTTTGCCAACGGAACGGAGGCGCTTGACTTCATCCTTGGCAAGGATAGAAGCGGAACGGTATCAATTGATCGTTATTTGCTGATCTTGCTTGATCTCAACTTGCCGGATATGTCCGGCACCGATATTCTCGAAAAAGTCAAATCCAATCCGCATACGCGCCGGCTTCCGGTTGTTATCCTGACAACGACCGATGACGAGCGCGAAATCCAGCGATGCTACGATCTCGGGGCGAATGTCTACATCACCAAACCAGTCGATTATGACAATTTCGCCAATGCGATCCGGCAACTGGGGTTATTCTTCTCAGTTATGCAGATCCCTTAATGCCGGGCTTTGCCGATGAGCATCCGGATACTCTATCTGGATGACGATGCGGCCATCGTAAGACTGGTATCCAAGGCTGTGGAACGCCTTGGATACCAGTTGACCCGTGCCGAGACGCCCGAAGAGGCACTCACCTTGCTTGAAGCTGAGAGTTTCGACGTCATGGTGCTCGATCACTACCTCCAGAGCATCACCGGCCACGAGGTACTGAAGCGTCTGCGTGCCCGCGATATTTCCGTACCGGTCGTATACGTGACCGGGTCCAACGAGGCGCAGATCGCCATTGAGGCGATGAAGGCAGGCGCCTCGGACTATGTCATCAAGGCGGTCAGCGACGACTTCATGCCTCTCCTGATCAGCGCCATCGAACATTCAGTGGCGAACGCACAGCTGCGTGTTGCCAAGGAACGGGCCGATGAGGAAATCCGGCTTGCCAAGGAACGCGCCGAGGCGCTGCTCGCCGAGGTCAACCATCGTGTGGCCAATTCGCTGGCGCTCGTCGCCAGCCTGCTACGCCTGCAGATTTCCAATTCTAGGAGCGATGAAGTCAAAAGCGAGCTTGCCGAAACCCAGGCGCGGATCACCGCGATCGCCGGCATGCATCGCAGCCTCTATACGTCCGACGACGTGAGCCGCGTTGAGCTCGACCGTTACCTCTCCACGCTGACGAGCGAACTGTCTGGATCATTGCAGAATCCCGAAAAGCCTCTTCATCTTGTCCTTGATGCCGATCCGATCAGCATCACGGCGGACCGTGCCGTCTCCGTCGGGATGATCGTCACCGAGCTCGTCACCAATGCCTTCAAGTACGCCTATCCGGATCGGAGTGGCGGAGAGGTCCGCGTGCGGCTCAAGCGCACCGGAGAGAACGAGGCCCTGCTCAGGGTGGAGGACGATGGCGTCGGCATCCAGCCGGGCAGCGCGCCGACCGGCACCGGGCTCGGCAGCCGGATCGTCAAGTCCATGGCCGCGACGCTTGGACCGGGCCTGTCGCATCTGGAGACACCGAACGGGACAATTGTCGAGGTGCCGCTACAGATCCTCATCGCCCCTGCCGCGCGCAACTGACCCTTGATCCCTGCGTCATCGCCGCTTCCTGGCGGCGATTTCCCCGATCCGAAAATTCGGATAGTGTCGCCGCGACTTCAGGAGGTTCCACAGCCATGACCTTGGCGGACAAACGCATCATTCTCATCATCTCGGGTGGAATAGCCGCCTATAAGAGCCTGGATCTCATCCGGCGGCTGCGCGAGCGCGGAGCAGCCGTCCGGCCGATCATGACGCGCGGCGCGCAGGAGTTCGTCACCCCGCTTGCGGTCGGCGCCCTGTCGGCGAGCCATGTTTATACCGAACTCTTCTCCCGTGAGGACGAGCAGGATGTCGGCCATATCCGTCTTGCCCGCGATTGCGATCTGATCGTGATTGCGCCCGCCACCGCCGACCTGATGGCCAAGATGGCGAACGGCCACGCCGACGATCTCGCCTCGACCGTGCTGCTCGCCACCGACAGGCCGGTGCTGGTCGCGCCAGCCATGAACCCGAAGATGTGGGCGCATCCGGCGACAAGGCGCAACGTCGCGACACTTGCCGCCGACGGGCTTTCCTTCGTCGGGCCGATGGCCGGCGAAATGGCCGAGCGCGGAGAGAACGGGCTTGGCCGCATGGCCGAGCCGCTCGACATCGTCGTTNNGCCGCCGAGCGACTGCTCGACGACGGCCCGAAGCCGCTGGCCGGCCGGACCGCGATCGTCACCTCCGGCCCGACCCATGAGCCAATCGACCCGGTCCGCTATATCGCCAACCGCTCCTCCGGCCGCCAGGGCCATGCGATCGCCGCAGCGCTCGCCCGGCTCGGCGCGGACGTGACGCTGGTTTCCGGCCCCGTCACCATTGCCGATCCGAAGGGCGTCACAACCGTACATGTCGAGCGCGCCGAAGAGAAGCGTGACGCCGTCATCTCGCGGCTGCCGGCCGACATCGCCATCATGGTCGCGGCCGTCGCCGACTGGCGCGTGGCGGCATCCGCCGACCAGAAGATCAAGAAGAGGCCCGGCGAGACGCCCGCGCCGCTGCAACTCACTGAAAACCCGGATATCCTGAAGACCGTCGGTCATCACGAACATCGTCCGAAGGTGGTCGTCGGCTTTGCCGCCGAGACCGAGAATGTCGAGGACAACGGGCGCGCCAAACTGGAACGCAAGGGCGCCGACCTGATCGTTGCCAATGACGTGTCACCGGAGACCGGCATCATGGGTGGCACGCGCAACAGTGTGAAGCTGATCACCAGGACCGGCGTCGAACAATGGCCGGACCTTTCCAAGGACGAGGTGGCCGACCGGCTGGCACGGCGCATCGCCGAAACGCTCAACGGAGGCTGACGGCCATGAACCTCTTCGACCAGACGGATTTCGACGCCTTCGTTGCCGGTCTTTCCGGAGTGACGCTGGTCGACCAGTGGGAATCACATGTCGCCAAGGTGGGCGACAAGGTTTTCACCCTGCTGCATCGCGGCGATCAAGGGGCCAATATCTGCGTCAAGGTCACCGAGGAGACCTTCGAGATTCTGACGTCGCTCGAAGGGATTGCCCAGGCGCCCTATTTCGCCAAGCGCAAATGGGTGTCGATCACCGACAAGGCATCCCTGCCGCCTGAGGACCTCGTGCACTACGTGAAACGGTCCTACGATCTGGTCGCCGAGGGTCTGACCCGCAAGCTGAAGAACGAACTCGGGATCGTTCCGCTCGCCTGAGACAGTCTGGCTGTCAGAGTGCCATGGCCGTTTGGGCCACGCGTTCAACCTTGGTCTCCGGCTCCCAGGCCGGCTCGAACTTCGCCGCATCGAGGCCGTTGGCATCAAGGATGACCGCACTACCCGCCGGGATCTCGACCCAGGTGTCGGTCTCGTCATTGAGCGGCTCGGAAACGAGGCAATACCCGCCTTTCCCGCCCATGGGCGCGGCAAACAGCGTCGGCGCATGGGCGTCAGTGGCATAGCGCACGGCATAGAGGGTGCGACCGTCGGAGAAGGCCGCCGTGAAGCGCACCCGGGCTGTGCCCATCAGGTGGCGGCTGATCTGCTCGACGAAGCCGATCGCTTCTGCCATGGCAGCGATCGGCCGGTCGCGCAGGCCGAACTGAAGGGCGAGCAGGAAGAGCAGTTCGGAATCGGTCGTACCGCCGCGGGCGTGGAAATGCTCGTCGTCCAGCATGGATTCCATCGGGCGGCGCAGACGTTCAAAGTGATCGATCTGGCCGTTGTGCATGAACGACCAGGAGCCGTTGACGAAGGGGTGACAGTTGTCGCGACGCGTCGCGCCATGGGTGGCGGCCCGCACATGGGCGAGGAAAAGCGGCGAGCGGATCTGGCGGGCAAGGCTCTTGAGGTTGCAGTCGGACCAGGCCGGCAGCACGTCGCGGAAGCGCCCCGGCTCCGGCCGGTCGCCATACCAGGCAATGCCGAAGCCGTCGGCATTGGTGGCGGTCTTCGCCTTGGTGGCGCAGTGGGATTGTTCGATCAGGGAATGGGCGGGGGAGGTGACGAGTTCCTCGAGATAGATCGGTTCACCGCGATAGGCTGCCCAACGACACATGCTTTCCCGTACTCCGATGGCCTGTCTGCCTTTGCCTTTCGTCCGAACGTTGAGAGTCCGAAATCGCAAAGCCGGCAATGTCGACAGTCTTCGCTCGAATGGCTAACGAAATCTAAACAATGGCGTAATTGATGACAGAATTCTGACGGTGCCCGCAATCACTTTTTGCGCTGCGGCATCGCCTTTTGTGAACACTGCGTTCCCGCCTGGCCTCCTGCGGGCGCGCCTGCGATCGATTATATTGGGGTCAAGTTGAAACTCGCTCGAAAGGAGCACGACCGATGTCCATACGCCCCGTCAAGCATGAGAGCCGCGCCACGCCTGCCATGGAGGGCGCCGGCGTCAAGCTGCACCGCGTCTTCGGCTTCGGCGATCCGTCGATGACCGACCCCTTCCTTATGATGGACGATTTCCGCAACGACAATCCGTCGGACTATATCCGCGGCTTCCCCTGGCATCCGCATCGCGGCATCGAGACGATCACCTATGTGCTGGCCGGAACGGTCGAGCATGGCGACAGCCTCGGCAACCGCGGACTGCTTGGCGCCGGTGACGTGCAATGGATGACGGCCGGCAGCGGCATCATGCACCAGGAAATGCCGAAGGGCGATTTCGCCGGCAAGATGCACGGCTTCCAGCTGTGGGCCAACCTGCCCTCGTCGCTGAAGATGACCGCGCCGCGGTATCAGGACATCAAGGGCACGGATATCCCCGTCGTCGTCGATGATGACGGCACCGTGGTGCGCGTCATCACCGGCGATTTCTGGGGCAAGACAGGCCCGGTCGACGGCATCGCCGCCGAGCCCGTCTATCTCGACATCTCCGTACAGCCGGGCAAGCGCAAGAGCTTTCCGGTCGATACCTACCGCTCGGCCTTCGCCTATATCTTCGCCGGCTCCGGCTCCTTCCGAGGCGCCTCCCAGCCCTTCGGCGTGAAGGTGGAGAAGGAATATATGGGCGAGGAGCTGAACATTCGCGACCTCTCCGGAAACCGCACGCTGGTCGTGTTCGACACCGGCGACGAAGTGACGGTCCAGGCCGGCGACGATGGCATCCGCTTTCTGCTGGTCACCGGCAAGCCGATCAAGGAACCGGTCGCCTGGCACGGGCCAATCGTGATGAATACCCGCGAGGAGCTGATGCAGGCGATGCGCGAATTGCAGAACGGCACCTTCATCAAGGCCGATCACTAGACCAAACCCAGTCCCATGAGATGCCGGGCCCTGCGCCCGGCGTTTTTCTATTTCGGGCCGGTTCCCGTCAAAGATGCCTTTCCATCCCACCGCCTTGCGATAGAGTGCCCGGGGAACAATAGAGGCACTTTCATGTACTTACTTTATGGATCAAATGGTTCGGGCAGCGCATCGGTCGAAGCGGCCCTGGCACTTTCCGGTGCCGAATATCAGGTCGTTCAGACGCCGACCGCCGAAGGCATGCACCTCACCGAGGATTTCAAGGCCATCAATCCGCGCCAGCAGGTGCCGGCGCTGCGGCTGCCCGACGGATCCGTCATGACGGAAGGCTCGGCGATTATGCTGCACCTCGCCGACGCCCTTCCGGCTGCACGGCTGGCACCGGCACCGGGAACGCCGGCCCGCGCCCAGCATGACCGCTGGCTGATCTTCATGGCGGTCAACATCTACGAGGGAGAACTGCGCAAGGCCTATTCGGATCGCTATACGGACGATGCGGACGGCGTCACGGGCGTCAGGACGAGCGCCGATGCCTATGTGAAACGGCACCACGCCATCCTGGAAGACGCGGTCGTCGGACCCTTCCTNNTCTTCGGGCCGGAGATGACCATGGCGGACGTCTATCTGTGGATGCTGGCCGGCTGGATGGATCAGGACTGGCTGGCGGCCCATTGCCCGAAAATCCGGGCGCTGGCGGCCTCGATCGCACAGAACCCGCTCGTCGCGCCCATCCACGCGGTGCATTTCGGCTAGGCGGACATCCGCCGGCTCCACCGCCGCGCATCGCGACAAGGAACAGTGAATAATGGAAAAGACCGTTCTCGAAGACATTCAGGAGCGGCTCNNAGGCTTGAGGAAGAACTAGACCGCCGCATTGCGGCACAGCGCGAGCGCTTCCGCTATGAGCTGGAGCAAGGCAAGGTCCGCTTCGAGAAGGACATGCGCGCATGGCAGCGCCAGTATCGCACCGGCCTTCTGCGCTATGTCACGCGCGGCAACCTCGCCTATCTCCTGACGGCACCGCTGATCTACGGCCTCGTCATTCCGCTTGCGCTGCTCGATCTTTCGGTGACGATCTACCAGCAGATCTGTTTCCGGGTCTATGGCATCGATCGGGTGAAACGGGGCGACTACGTCGTCATCGACCGTCATCACCTCGCCTATCTCAACGGCCTCGAAAAACTCAACTGCATCTATTGCGGATACGGAAACGGGGTGATCGCCTATGCCCGCGAGATCGCCGGGCGGACCGAACGCTTCTGGTGTCCGATCAAGCATGCGAGCAGGTCCGCCGACCCGCACCCCTACTTCGAGAAATTCCTCGAATATGGCGATGCGGAGGCCTATCGTGCCTGGGTGGAGAGCTATCGCCGTACCAAGAACCGGCCCGAGGACGAAAAGGCATGAAACCCTTCCCGCTCGACAAGGTCTACCAGCTGATCGAGCCCGGACCTGTGGTGCTGCTCGCCACGGCCCTCGACGGCAAGCCGAACGTCATGACCATGTCCTGGCACATGATGATGGAGTTTGTCCCGCCGCGCATCGGCTGTATCGTCAGTTCCGCCGACCACAGCTTTACCGCGCTTTTCAAGACCGGCGAATGCGTGATCGCCATTCCCTCGGCAGACATGGCGGAAAAGGTCGTGGCGATCGGCAATTGCTCCGGCCGCGACACCGACAAGTTTGCCGAGATCGGCCTGACCGCGCTGCCCGCCGAGGAAGTCTCGGCGCCGCTCATCGGCGAGTGCTTCGCCAATCTCGAATGCAAGATCACGGATCGGGACTTCGTCGAGCGCCACAATCTCTTCGTGCTCGATGTGGTCAAGGCCTGGCACGACCCGGGACAGGTCGCGCTGAAGACCCTGCATCACAAGGGCTATGGCACCTTCGTGATCGATGGCGAGGAGATTAACCTCGCATCGAAGATGCCGTGAACCACCCGTTCAATTGAACACCAGCCCGCCGTCGACGATCAGGTTCTGGCCCGTGACGGCACGGGACCAGGGACTGGCGAAGAACAGCACGGCATCGGCCATCTCCTCCGGCGTCGTCACCCGGCGCAGCGGCGTGGAATCGGCGATCAGGTCGAACACCGCCTCCGGCGTCGCGCGGCTCGCATCCGTGGTGCGCAGCAGCCCGCCCGACACCATGTTGACGGTGATCCCCGACGGGCCGAGCTCGGCTGCGGCCGTGCGCGTCAGGGACAGCAGCGCCGCCTTGGCCGCGGTGTAGTCATGATAGGGAACGACCGGGTTCTGGAAGAGATTGGTGCCGATCAGCACGATCCGGCCGAAGCCGCGTTCGCGCATGGACGGTGCCGCCGCCTGGATCAGGTTCAAGGCACCCTTCACGCCCGTCTCCATATGGGCGGCGATCTCGTCCCAGGTCAGTTGATCGAGCTTCGAGCGCGCGTCACCGTTGAAGGAAAAGTCGGNNTGTGGACGACGGTGGTCGGTGCGCCGAGGCGCGCTGTGACGTCGGCCACCATCTGCACGACCGCTTCGCCGTCGCGGACATCGGCGCCGAAGGCCGAGGCCTTGCCGCCGAGCCGAGAGGCCAGATCCTCGGCCGCCTTGCCGCTGTTGCGGTAGTTGACCGCCACGCTTGCGCCTTCGCGGGCAAAGGTGGCGGAAATCGCGGCACCGAGGCCGCGGTTGGTATCTGTGACGTGAAACGACTGCTCGCTTAGTGGCATAATTACTTAATTCTACC